>JBOFYP010000215.1:0-7423 GCA_051654725.1 Cetobacterium sp. | reverse complement strand
ATTGATTGGCAACGATAGCTATGGAGGTACACCCAGTAACATTTCGAACCTGGAAGTTAAGCCCATAAACGCTGAAAGTACTTGGGGGGCAGCCCCCTGGGAGGATAGGAAGTTGCCAATCTTTTTTTTATTTTTTGTAAAAAAAAGAATTTAGGTGTTATAATATAACTAAAAATTCAGGAGGAAGTATGAAAAAAGTTATATTTTTAGATAGAGATGGAACAATAAATGTAGAAAAATCATATTTGCATAAATGGGAAGATTTTGAATTTGAAAAAAATGCAATCGAAGGTTTATTAGAACTAAAAAAATTAGGTTATGAATTTATAGTTGTTACAAATCAATCTGGAATTGCAAGAGGTTATTACTCTGAAGATGATTTAAAGAGATTGAATTCTGAAATGGTTAAAGAGTTAAAAAAATATGATATCGAAATTTTAGAATGCTACTATTGTCCACATCATCCAGAAAAAGGTACAGGTAAATATAGGGTTGATTGTGACTGTAGAAAACCAAATCCTGGAATGTTAGAGAAAGGTATTGAAAAATACAATATAGATATTCAAAATTCATTTATGGTTGGAGATAAAATAAGTGATTTAGAAGCTGGAGTTAGAGTCGGTTTAAAATCAACATTGGTTTTAACTGGTTACGGTCAAAAAACAAAAGAGAATTTAAAAACTGAATATTTGATAGCAAATGATTTATTAGATTTTGCTAATTTAATAAAATAAAAAAAACTGGAAAAAATCCAGTTTTTTTTTATAAAAATATTTTTATTAAAGAAATCGCTATAACAATTTGTCCAGTACCAACAATTAAGCCGTATAAAGAGGCTTTAGGTCCTTGTTTTATAAGTTCAGCAATATTAATTCTCATTCCAATACCAGCTAATGCTATTATTTCTAATTTAGAAGAGATTAGCTTAAATGTAGTAGAAACAACAGGAGGAATAAGTCCAAAACTAAAAAGGAAACAAAGAATAAAGAATCCTTTTATATACCAAGGTATAGAAAGAGTACTTTTCTTTTTAGAATAAGCTTCATTTTCTAACGCAAATTCTGTATCAACTTCAGCTTCGTTACTTTTAAATTCTTTTGAACACCACATAACTACTAAAACTAAAAATACTATTCTTACAATTTTAAATATAGTAGACATCTCAAGAACATTATGATTTACCATATTACCAGCAGCAATAACTTGTCCAACAGATTGTAATATTCCACCTAAAAGAGCTGAAGTTTCCAAAGTGTTATAACCATATAGATAATTAGCAACAGGAAGTAAAGCAAACATAAGTAGTGTACCAGTTAAATTAACTATAGTTATTGAAATTCCTTTATCGTTATCATTTGCTTTAATAACAGGAGAAGTTGCTCCAATAGCAGATGATCCACAAACAGCATTTCCACTTGCCATAAGAGCAGAGAAATGTTTAGAAAAACCAAGTTTTTTTCCTACAAACATTGTTAAAATAATAGTTAGTGCCATTTGTAAAACAATAAAAATTATTCCAGAAAAACCAAGTTGTAAAATTGTGTTAAAACTCAAAGTTCCACCTAATAAAACAATTGAGTATGATAATAAATCCCCTTCAGAAAACTTAGAACCAGGTCCGAATACACTAGATTTAGCAAAGGTATTACCAGCTATTAAACCAAAGAAAATAGCTAATGGAGCTCCTCCGACACTAGGAATAAATTTACCAAAGAAAAGTCCAAGTTGGGCTATTGAAATACAAATTATTAATCCAGGAAGAATATTTTTTATAAACTTCACAATGTTACCTCCGTGTGATATATTGTTATTTTAATTACATGATATCATATAAAATATAAAAATAAAAGCTTTTTTTGAATCTTGGGTCAAAAAATAGAGAATGGTCTATAAATTGACTAATAAATCTAATTATGGTAATATATTTATAAGAAATGATCATAAAAAAGCTAGGAAGGACGTAAGGATGTTTGGAGATTTATTAAAGAAAATTTTCGGTACAAGAAATGACAGAGAGATTAAAAGAATTAAAAAATTAGTTGCAGCAATAAACTCGTTAGAACCTGAGATTGAAAAGCTTTCAGATGATGAGTTAAAGGGTAAAACTTATGAATTTAGACAAAGATTAGAAAAAGGGGAGATGTTAGATGATATCTTAGTAGAAGCCTTTGCAGTAGTAAGAGAAGCTTCTAAAAGGGTTCATGGTATGAGACACTATGATGTACAATTAGTTGGTGGAATCGTACTTCACGAAGGTAAGATAACTGAGATGAAAACAGGAGAAGGTAAAACACTTGTTGCCACAGCTCCAGTTTATCTAAATGCGTTAACTAAAAAAGGTGTTCATGTTATTACTGTAAACGATTACTTAGCTCAAAGAGATAGAGAGTTAATGGCAAGAGTTTATGAATTCTTAGGATTAACATCAGGGGTAATAGTAAATGGAATGGAAAACCATCACAGAAAAGCTGCTTATGAGGCAGATATTACTTATGGTACAAATTCTGAATTTGGTTTTGATTATTTAAGAGATAATATGGTCAATAAAGTTGAAGATAAAGTTCAAAGACCTTTAAATTTCTGTATTGTTGATGAGGTAGATTCTATATTAATAGACGAAGCTAGAACACCACTTATAATATCAGGAGCAGCATCTGAAACAACAAAATGGTATTCTATTTTCTGCCAAGTAGCATTTAGACTAGAGAGAAGTATTGAAACTGAAAAAATAAAAGATGCTAAAACAAAAAAAGAGATGAATATTCCTGATGAACAATGGGGAGATTATGAGGTAGATGAAAAATCTAGAAACATAGTTTTAACAGATAAAGGAATAAGAAATGTAGAACAACTCTTAAATATTGAAAATTTATATTCACCAGAACATGTAGAATTAACACACTATTTAAATCAAGCTTTAAAAGCTAAAGAACTCTTTGTAAAAGATAGAGACTATCTTATTAGAGAGGGAGAGGTTGTTATAATAGATGAGTTTACAGGTAGAGCTATGGAAGGTAGAAGATACTCAGATGGACTTCATCAAGCTATTGAAGCAAAAGAGGGCGTAAATGTAGCTGGAGAGAACCAGACATTAGCTTCTATAACACTTCAAAACTATTTTAGAATGTATCAAAAATTAGCTGGAATGACTGGTACAGCAGAAACAGAAGCTTCAGAGTTTATGCATACATATGGATTGGAAGTAATAGTTATACCAACTAATAAACCAATTAAAAGAGTTGATTTCCCAGATTTAGTTTATAAAACAAAAAAAGAGAAAACAAATGCTATTATAACTAGAATAGAGGAACTTTATGCAAAAGGACAACCAGTTTTAGTTGGAACAGTATCAATAAAAAGTTCAGAGGAGCTCTCAGAGCTATTAAAAGAGAAGAGTATACCTCATAATGTACTTAATGCTAAACTTCATGAGAAAGAAGCTGAAATCGTCGCTCAAGCTGGTAGATACGCAGGAGTTACAATTGCAACAAACATGGCTGGTAGAGGAACAGATATAATGTTAGGAGGAAATCCTGAATTTAGAGCTATTGCTGAAATTGGCAGTAGAGATGCAGGAAATTATCCAGTTATATTAGATAGATACAAGCTCGAATGTGAAGAGGAAAAAAGAAAAGTTATAGAAGCTGGCGGATTATTTATTTTAGGTACAGAAAGACATGAATCTAGAAGAATTGATAACCAGTTAAGAGGAAGAGCTGGAAGACAAGGAGACCCTGGAGCTTCAGAGTTTTATCTATGCTTAGAAGATGATTTAATGAGACTATTTGGTTCTGAAAGAATTCAAGGTATTATGGAAAGATTAGGTTTACCTGAAGGAGAATCTATTCAACATAGAATGATAAACAAAGCTATTGAAAATGCTCAGAAAAAAGTTGAATCTAGAAACTTTGGTATTAGAAAAAATCTTCTTGAGTTTGATGATGTAATGAATAAACAAAGAGAAGCAATCTATTCTAGTAGAAATGAAGCTTTAGAAAAAGACGACTTGAAAGAAACAATCTTAGGAATGCTAAAATCAAGTATTTCTGATATAGTTGTAGAAAGATTTGTTGGAGAATTTAAAGAGGAATGGGATATTGTAGGGGTAAAAGATTCTATTTTAGAGAAATATGCTTATGAAATAACTGACCTTGAAGAGTATAAATCTTTAACTGTTGAAGAATATGCAGAAAAAATATTCAGAACAATAGCGGATGAATATGAAGCTAAAGAGAATGAATTAACTTCTGAAGTTATGAGAAAAGTAGAAAAATATGTATTGTTTGAAGTTGTGGACGCTAGATGGAGAGAACATTTAAAAGCACTAGATGCTCTTAGAGAGGGAATCTATTTAAGATCTTATGGTCAAAAAGATCCATTAGTAGAATACAAAATAATATCAGGGGATATGTATTCAAGAATGCTTTCAACAATAAAAGCCGAAGCTACATCTTATATGTTTAAAGTTGTAATAAAAAATCCAGAAGAAGAGATATTAAGTCCTGGAGAAGGCGAAGAGCTAGATTTTGATTCAACTTGTCTTTGTGGAAGCGGAAAAATTTATGGAAAATGTTGTGGAAGAGTTTAGGGAGGAAAAATGAAAAAAATTATAGTTTTTATCGGGATATTAGCTACATTAACAGCTTGTAGTTCAACAACAAAAAATAATACAAGTTTAGAAGAAAAATACAAAGTAGATACTGTAGCTATGAAAAATTGGGAAGAAACATTTAGTAAAGTAATAACAGGTGAAGCAGAGTTAGAAGATTGGTATGGTGCTGACCAACCAGTTAGTTTCTTGGCTAGAAACCAAAAGTTAGACCAAAAACAAGTTAAATTCTTAGATTCATTGAAAACTAAAGGTGAGATAACAGAGGCTGACCAAGATCAATTTAATGCAATCTTAGAAAAAACAGTAAAAAAACTTCCAAGACAATATTATTTAAAAGATGAAAATATTAAAGACCCAGCAGGATTAGCAAAATATATGGTGGCACAATCTTATATAAGAATGGAGAATCCATCTAATCATATAGCTAATCAGGTTGCAACAAAAGAGGAATGGGCAGAAATTGTAGCTTATTCTAAAAAATCTGATTTAACTGAAAAAGAGATTAAAAAATTCAGAAAAACATTAAATAAATTTATTAAAAGAGGAGAGTTCTTCGATTCTAAAACATGGTACTTTGTAGAGGTTTCACCTAGAATTATAGAAGTAAATAACATGTACAAGAAAGTAGATAAAACAAAGCTAGAGAAGAATAACGTAAATGCAAAATCATTATACCTTGCTTATTCACAGTACTTCTCAAAATTAGAAAAGTGGGATGACTAAAAAATTGTGGCGCCTTTAGAAATAAAGGTGCCATATTCATTGTAGGAGGATTTTATGAATGAAAGATATGATCTTCACACTCACACAACATATTCAGATGGAACATTTAGTGTCCAAGAGCTGTTAAACAGAGCTAAAAGTATTGGATTATCAGGAATATCTATAACCGATCATGATACTATGGAAGGAACTTCAGAAGCTAGAGAGATTGCAAAAGATTTAAATCTAGATTTTATATCGGGAATTGAATTTTCATGTTTTTATAATGGAGATGAGATTCATATTTTAGGTTATAATTTAGATGAAACTTCAGAAAAGTTATCTCAAAAATTAGCAGACTTAAAAAAATCTAGAGAAGATAGAAATATAAAAATTATAAGAAGATTAAATAACCTAGGGCTTAAAATAACTATTGAAGAGATTGAAAAAGAGGCAACAGGAAGTATAGTTAGTAGAGCACATATTTGTAATGTAATGTTGAAAAAAGGCTATGTATATACAAAAAATGAAGCTTTTAGACAATATTTAGGAAGTAAAGGAGCAGCTTATATAGAAAAAGGTGGTTCAAATCCTATTGATATAATAAAGCTTATAAAAGAGTGCCACGGAGTTTCAGCATTAGCTCACCCAAGTTTAATTTCAGATTCTAAAGAGAAGATAGAAAAAATAGTAGATATACTAAAAAATGAAGGTTTAGATGGAATAGAAGTAGAGTATAGTTCTTATTCTGAAAAAGATACAAAATATTTTAAAACATTAGCCGTAGAAAAAAAGTTACTGATGGTAGGTGGCTCTGATTTTCATGGTGGAAATAGAGTAGGAATAGATATTGCTCATACTTCAATTTCAAAAGAGGATATAAAAGATCTATTAAAAAGAAGAGAGATGGAGGAAAAAAGATGATTATTGTTACAGGAGCAGCAGGATTTATAGGAAGTGCTTATATTTGGAAGCTAAATGAGATGGGAAGAAATGATATTTTAGCTGTAGATAAATTAAGAACAGAAGAAAAATGGTTAAATTTAAGAAAAAGAGATTACGCTGACTGGTGTGATAGAGATGAATTATTCGATTGGTTAAAAGATGAAAAAAATGCATCTAAAGTAACTGCTGTTTTACATATGGGAGCTATCTCAGCAACAACAGAGAGAGATGGAGATCTTTTAATGAAAAATAACTACGAATATTCTAAAAAATTATGGGATTTCTGTAGTGAAAGAGAGATTACATATGTTTATGCATCTTCTGCAGCAACTTATGGAGCAGGAGAGCAAGGTTATAGTGATGAAGTTTCTGTAGAGGAATTAAAAAAATTGATGCCTTTAAATAAATATGGATATTCTAAAAAATTCTTTGATGATTGGGCATTCAAACAAGAAACAGCACCAAAGCAATGGATAGGAGCTAAGTTCTTTAACGTTTATGGACCACAAGAGTATCATAAAGGTAGAATGGCTTCAATGGTATTCCATACATTTAATCAATACAATGCAGAAGGTGGAGTAAAACTATTTAAATCTCATAAAGAGGGTTATGCTGATGGTCAACAACTTAGAGATTTTGTTTATATTAAAGATGTTGTAGATATGCTTTACTTCTGTATGTTTAATAAAGTTGAATCTGGAGTTTATAATATAGGAACTGGAGAAGCTAGAAGTTTCCATGATTTATCTATGGCAACAATGAAAAATGCTAGTCAAAACTTCGAATTAAAAACAGAAGAGGTTATTGAATTTGTTCCAATGCCAGAAGATTTAAGAGGAAAATACCAATACTTCACAGAAGCATCGATGAATAAGTTAGTAGCAGCAGGATATACAAAAAAATTATGTTCTTTAGAAGAGGGAGTAGCTGACTACGTTAAATATTTAAAACAAGAGGATACTTACCTATAGGAGGCTTTTAACAGTTGAAATAAATTTATAAATTTCAAAAATAAGTTTTGACTGTTATAAATTTTACTATTAAAATAAGTTGAGGTGAAATAAAATGAAGTATTATTCAACTAGAGAAATGGTAAAAATTTTAAATGTAACAGGTCAAACATTAAGAAATTGGGATTCTAACGGGAAGCTAGTTCCACATCAT
>JBOFYP010000214.1:0-35150 GCA_051654725.1 Cetobacterium sp. | reverse complement strand
TACCAAAAAGTAACCGTAGAATCAGTAATATCACTGATTCTATACTCGGCGATAGCTGGACGAGCTAAATATCTACCTATATATTTAGCGATTTCAAAAATATTATTAATTTTTTTATCTGAATTAACATAAAAACCAGTTTTGTATTTATGATAGCAAAGTGAGATTTTGTTTTTTAAATTTCTATGATTATTCGCTTTAGCATATTGAGCAATGATGTCTAATGTACATTTTTGCCAAGATTTTCTAAGAACTTGGTAAGGCATAGTTTTAATATCTTTCCATTTTTGATTTTTATCATATCCTCCAAAAGTAAAGATACAGTGGATATGAGGATTCCAATCAAGATTTCTAGAGAAAGTATGTATATTAATGATTGCACCAAATGAATGAATCCCAAGTTTTTTAAAAGAATATTTAAGAGTTTGATAAGCTGCTTTTGCTAAATCGCCAAGTTTATCGCGATTGTAAAAAAAGAAGTTTCTGCAAAAGCCATCAGGTAAAGAAAATGTCGCATGAATATGCTCGACATTAAGTAATTCATTTTTAAGTTTAAGAGCCCAATTTTCAGCATATATTTTTCCACAAGAAGAGCAAAATCTAGATTTACAAGAAAAACCGACAATATGCTTATGCGAGCACTTATTGCATTTAAAAGCAGTGTATCCTTTGGAAATATCTCCACAATCTAAAAATTTGGAAACGTTATTCCAGATAGAAGAGTGAAGGTTTTTAGGGAATTTATGTTTAATATTATTCCAAGTTTGATGGAAGTGATTTTCAAAAATATATTTTAAAGGTTTAGTATTTTTATTCATGATGATATTATACAACGTTATGAAGGGAAAAGAAAAGCAGCTCACGTCATTTTTGTGAGCTGCTATTTTTTAGTTTAAAACTACTTCTGGAAATAAAATATGATTTAAAATCATAGCTAAATCAGCAGCACTACATTCAACAATATGTGCAGTTATAGTTTGTTCATCATATCCTGCAATATTAAAAAATATTCTATCGTTTTTTAATATAATTTCTTTAACAATTCCAGCTCCAACCTTATATGACCCAGAAGCTTTTGAAATAGCAAGAACTTCATAGTCATCATCTAAAAGAGTTAAGCTTTTAAGATTTGATTTTTTTAAATGTTCTCTAATCATTTCCTCTGATTGAATATAAAAACTTTCTAAGATAGAAACATACTTTTCTTTCTTTATTAATTTGTCGATTAAAACAGCAAGAGAAAAAGAATGGAATATATCTTCAATTGTATAAGGAGATGGAGCATTTTCTTTGTTTTTTACAAATATTTCAACACCATGCTCACCCTCTTTTATAGTCTCAATAAAAGGAGTTTTACTACCATCTAAATAATCAATCACATCAACTTCCAAATGACCAACAGACAATTTTTTTACTTTTTCTTTTTTCATTAAAGCTTCAAATTCAGATTCGATTTTTTCATAAAAATTAATAATAAAATCATTGAAGAAATTTTGATTCATAAATTAATCACCACCATAATTTTTAAGATATTATAACATAAAAATTGTGATATAATATATAAAAGATAAAAAAATAGTGAGGTTGATAAAATGATAATTTGTCCAGTTTGTAGTAAAAGAATGGAAAAGGTTGAAAGAAAATATATATGCGAAGGTAATCATAATTTTGATATTTCGAAATATGGACATGCAAATCTATTACTATCTAATCAAAAAAATAGTAAACTTCCAGGTGATAATAAAGAGATGGTTTTGAGTAGAAAAAATTACTTAGAGAAAGGTTATTATGAAGGTATATCTAATGGCGTGAATGAAATTATAGATAATAATTTAAATGAATTAAAAAGTGTAAATATTTTAGATATCGGATGTGGAGAGGGATATTATACAGAAAGATTAAAGAAAAATTTAAAAGATAAAGGTGTAGATAGCAAGATAGTAGGAATAGATATTTCAAAAGAAGCAATAATAGCAGCAGCAAAATGCTATAAAGATATTGAATGGATTGTTGCTAGTGCAAGTTCATTACCAATAGAAGATGAATCATTAGATTTTATAATATGTATGTTTGCAAAGATAATACCAGAAGAGAAGATGAGAACTTTAAAAAAAGGTGGTAAATTAATAGTTGTTTCAACTGGTGAAAATCATTTGTTACAATTAAAAGAAGTTGTATATGAAGAGGTTAGAAAAGAGTTTTATTCTCCAGTAGAGGATTTAAAAATATTCTCTCATATAAATACAGTAAATGTAAAATATGAAATAGATATTTTAGAAAAAGAAAGTATTGAAAATTTATTTAACATGACGCCATACAGATGGAGAAGTCCTCAAATAGGAGTAGAAAAGCTATTTTCACTAAACAACCTAACAACGACTGTAGAAGTAAATATAGATATTTTTGAAAAAAAATAAAAATATTAAAGTTTTTAAAACTTTTTTTATAATAGTTCCGTCAAAAAAGTGTAATTAGAAAATAAGAAGTTTTGTAATTACATGAAACTTTATACTAATAAAAGTATTATTTAATCCCCCCCTGTAAACGGCCTTCTATCCCCCCCAGAAGGTCGTTTATTTTTATGTTTTTTTGTAGAAATCTGTTGTATAATATAATTAAAACCATCCAGAGGAGGAATTTAATGAATAAAAACTTTGTTCACTTACATCTACATACAGAGTACAGTCTCCTAGATGGGGTTGGAAAGATAGATGAATATTTAGATAGAGCAAAAGAGTTAAATATGAAAGCAATGGCTATAACAGACCATGGGAATATGTTTGGAGCTATTGAATTTTATAAAAGTGCAATAAGTAGAGGCATAAAACCAATTTTAGGTATAGAAGCATATATTTCAGAATTTGAAATGAATAAAAAAGAGGGAAAAAATTTCCATCTTATATTATTGGCAGAAAATTTGACAGGTTATAAAAATCTTTTGAAAATATCATCATCAGGATTTTTAAACGGTTTTTATTATAGACCTCGTGTAGATAAAGAATATTTAAAAAAACATTCAGAAGGTGTAATAGCTTTATCTGCGTGTATGCAAGGAGAAATTTCAAGAAATATCTTACAAAATGAAACGAAAGAGAAAATAGATGAAACAATAGATAGCTATATAGATATATTTGGAAAAGAAAATTTTTATATAGAGGTACAAGGGAATGGAATTGAAGGTCAAAAAGATTTAAATAAACAGTTATTCCAGTATGCAAAAAATCACGGATTAAAATGTGTTGCAACAAATGATACACATTATGTTTATGAAGGTGATCACACATTACAAGATTTAGTAATTTGTATACAAACTGGTTCAAAAGTTTCGGATAATAATAGAATGAAAATAGAAACAAAAGAGTTATTTTTAAAAAGCAGAAGTGAAATAATTAATTCATTTGATGAAGAATTTATTGATGCTATAAATGTAACAGAAGAGATAGCAGATAGATGTAATTTAGAGTTAGAGTTTGGAAAATTAAAGTTTCCCAATTATGAAATTCCTAGTTGTGCTAAAACTCCAGCACAATTTTTAAGAAAAATAGTTTATAAAGGCTTAGCAGAAAGATATCCAGCTGGATTAAATGAAGAGCTATTAGATAGAATTGAATATGAGCTAGATGTAATTTTAAAAATGGGTTATGAAGAATATTTTATAGTTGTATGGGATTTTATTGCTTATGCAAAAAGTAAAAATATTCCAATTGGACCTGGAAGAGGTTCTGCAGCAGGAAGTTTGGTTGCATATTCTCTTAAAATAACAGATTTAGATCCAATAAAGTATAATTTAATTTTTGAAAGATTTTTAAATCCAGAAAGAATTTCAATGCCAGATATAGATATAGATATTTGTCAAGAAAGAAGAAGTGAAGTAATTGATTATGTAACTCAAAAATACGGAGAGGATAAAGTAGCTCAAATAATAACTTTTGGTAGAATGAAAGCTAGAGCTGCTTTGAGAGATGTTGGTAGAGTTTTAGATATAAGTTTAATAAAAGTAGATAAAATAACAAAACTTATTCCAGCATTTTCAACGTTAGGTGAGGCATTAAAAGACAACATTGAATTGAGAGAAATATATACAGAAGATTCAGAGATTAGAAATTTAATAGATTTATCTCAACGGCTAGAAAATAAAGTTAGGCATGCTTCAATACATGCTGCTGGAATTGTTATGACGAAGGAACCTTTAACTGATATAGTCCCTCTTTATGGAGATAATAAAACAAGTACAATTTCGACACAGTATCAAATGAAAGAGTTAGAAGATTTGGGATTGTTAAAAATGGACTTTTTGGGACTTAGAAATTTAACAAATCTTCAAAGAACGATAGATTATATAAAAGAAACAAAAAAAAGAGAAATAAAATTAGAAAAAATATCTTTGAATGAAAAATTGGTTTATGAAATGTTATCAAAAGGGGATAGTTTAGGAGTATTTCAACTAGAATCATCTGGAATTAGAAAAATACTATTTCAATTAAAACCTTCAAAATTTGAAGATTTAATTGCATTACTAGCATTATATAGACCTGGACCTTTAGGTTCTGGAATGGTAGAAAGTTTTATAAATTGTAAAAATGGTTTAGAAGAGATAAAATATCCTCACGAAAACTTAGAAGATGTACTAAAAGAAACATACGGAGTAATCTTATATCAAGAACAAGTAATGAAGATAGCATCAATAATGGCAAGTTATTCTTTAGGAGAAGCCGATCTTTTGAGAAGAGCTATGGGAAAAAAGCAAGTGTCTATTATGGATGAAAATAGAGATAAATTTGTAGAGAGATCTATAAAAAATGGTTATACAAAAGAGAAAGCAGAGGAGATATTTTATCTGATAGATAAATTTGCAGGATATGGATTTAACAAATCGCACTCAGCAGCCTATGCACTAATTGCTTATTGGACAGCATACTTTAAATGTTTCTATCCAGAGGAGTATTATGCATCTATAATGACCTCAGAAAAAAGTAATGTAGAAAATGTAGCTTTTTATATTGAAGATGCTAAAGCGCATAAAATGAATTTAAAACTATCAGATGTAAATAATCCAGAATCAAAATTTACTGTTGAAAATGGAGGAATAAGATTTTCATTATCAGCAATAAAAAATGTAGGAGAAAGTTTAGCTCAAAAAATAAAATTAGAATTTGAAATGAATGGAAATTATTTAAGATATGAAGACTTTGTTTATAGATTGAGAGGGCAAGGCTTAAATAAAAAGAATATTGAAGCATTGGTTTATTCGGGAGCTTTAGATTCTTTACCAGGAAATCGTAAACAAAAAATAGAAACAATTGAAAAAGTTATAGATTATACTAATAAAAAGATAAAAGAGGACGATATTCAACAAATGAATCTTTTTGGTGGTGCAAAATCAGAAATAATTAATTTTAAGTTTCCAGAGATAAGTGATTTTAGCTCAGATGAAAAATTGGAAAAAGAAAAAGAGTTTTTAGGATTTTATTATAGTGCACATCCATTAGATAAATATAGTTGGATTACAAAAATCTATAAAATGAATAAAATTTCTGAAATAAAATTAGAAAATTCACTGCATATGATTAAAACTTATGGTATACTAAGAGACGTGAAAAAAATATTAACTAAAAAAAATAGAGAGCCAATGTGCACATTTATTTTAGAAGATTATTATGAACAAATTCAAGGAATTATTTTTCCAAGAGAATATAAAGATTTATTAAATATTGAGATAGAGGGTAAAATTGTTTTAGTAGAAGGAACGATTCAAGCAGACTATTTTAATGGAAATGAAACTAAAAAGTTAATTGTAAAAGATATAAAATATTTAAACTCAATAGAGTTTACAAAAAGAAATCGAGCATATATATTAGTAAATGATAAGTCAAAAGATAAATATAATAAGTTAAAAGAGATTCTTCTAAATTCACCAGGAGAAGTTCCTTTAAGTTTTGCAATTGATATAGATGGAAACAAAGATATAAAAAACTCAAAATTAAGTATACAGATAACACCTAAATTGTTAAACTCAGTAGAAGAGTTATTAGGTGAAAATAGTTTGATAATTAAGTAAAATAACAGTTGTAATGTTATCTTGATTGATTGTTCAAATTGTGCTAGAATAAATGATAAAAACTGATGGAGGAGTTATGAAAAAAGATGAGTTTCAAATAGAAGATTTAATAAATATACTTAGTGAATGTGGACTTACAGAAATTAGCTATGAAGAAAATGAAAATTTAAAGATAAAGATAAAAAAATCACCAGTTGAAAAAGTAATAAAGCAAAAAGAAGTAGTAAAAAAAGAGTTACCAAAAAAAGATGAAAATATAAAAAATGTTCTTTCAACAGGTATAGGAAAATATTTTTATGAAGATAAAATAAAAGTTGGAGACAAGATAAAAGTTGGTCAAGACTTGGGATATATATATGTAATGGGATTAAAAACTCCTTTAAAAGCTACAGCAGCAGGAGAGATATTAGACATTACAGTAAAAGATGGTGGAGTTGTTGATTACGGAAAAGTGTTACTAAAAATAAAGGCCACAGCAAGATAATTGGGAGGATTTTATGTTTAAAAAAATACTAATTGCTAATAGAGGTGAAATAGCTGTTAGAATAATAAGAGCTGCAAAAGAGTTAGGGATAAAGACAGTTGCTGTTTATTCTGAAGCAGATAAAGAAAGTTTACATGTTAGATTAGCTGATGAAGCTGTTTGTATAGGTGGACCATTAAGTACTGATTCATATTTAAAAATACCTAATATATTAGCAGCAGCAGAGATAACTGGAGCAAATGCAATTCATCCAGGATATGGATTTTTATCTGAAAATGCTAGATTTGCTAGAATTTGTCAAACTCATAACATAACATTCATAGGGCCTAGTCCAGAAGCAATTGAAAGCATGGGAGATAAAGCAACCGCTAGAAAAACAGCAATAGAAAATTCAGTACCATTAACAAATGGAACAGGAATTGTAAGGAATATAGAGGAAGCAAGAAAAGAAATTGAAGAAAGAATAGGGTATCCAGTAATGGTAAAAGCTACTGCAGGTGGTGGTGGAAAAGGTATGAGATTAGCTAGAACTGCAGATGAGTTAGAAAGCAAAATCATAGCTGCTCAAACAGAAGCAGAAGCAGGATTTGGAAATCCAGATGTTTATATAGAGAAATTTGTTGAAAATCCTAGACACGTTGAAATTCAAATAATTGGAGATAAACATGGAAATGTTATTCATTTAGGAGAGAGAGATTGCTCTATTCAGAGAAGACATCAAAAGTTAATTGAAGAATCACCTTCTTATAAGTTACCTTCAAAAGTAAGAAAAGCCATGGGTGAAGCAGCAGTAAAATTGGCTAAATCAATAAATTATGACTCAGCAGGAACATTAGAATTTTTAGTAGATAAAGATGATAATTACTACTTTATGGAGATGAATACAAGAGTTCAAGTTGAGCATACAGTAACAGAGATGGTTACAGGAATAGATATAATAAAATTACAAATTAAAGTTGCTGAAGGAGAGAGAATTAATATTTCTCAAGAGGATGTTGTAGTATTTGGTCATGCTATAGAGTGTAGAATAAATGCAGAAGATACAAAAGCTGGATTTTTACCTTCACCAGGAATTTTAGAAACTTATATTGTACCAGGAGGACCTGGAGTTAGAGTAGATTCACATTCTTATCAAGGATATGAAATTTCTCCGTACTATGATTCTATGATAGGAAAACTTATAGTTCACGGAATTACTAGAGAAGAAGCTATAGAAAAGATGAAAAGAGCTTTAAATGAATTTATTATAGAAGGTATAGATACGACAATACCATTCCATTTAGAAGTACTAAATAATAAAGTTTATAAAGCGGGAAAAGTAACAACTAAATTTATCGAAGAAAATTTTGAAAAAAATTAAATAAATAGCTAGGAAAAAGATAAAATAAATGTAATAATATAAGTATAATATCTACGGAGGTGTTTTATATGAACGAATTAGGAAATATAAAAATAGCAGATGATGTAGTAAAGACAATATCAGCAAAGGCAGCACAGGATGTTTCAGGTGTATATAAACTTGCTGGTGGAGTTGCAGATGAAGTTAGTAAAATGCTTGGAAAAAAAAGATTAACAAATGGTGTTAAAGTTGAAGTTGGAGAAAAAGAGTGTAGTGTTGAAATATACATTATAGTTGAATATGGATACCAAATATCAGAGGTAGCTCAAAATGTTCAAAAGAATGTTTTAACAGCGATTACTAGCATGACTGGACTAAAAGTAGTTGAAGTAAATGTTTTTGTTCAAGATGTAAAAATTTTAACAGAAGAATACTCAGAAA
Source organism: Cetobacterium sp. (assembly GCA_051654725.1). Lineage (GTDB taxonomy): Bacteria > Fusobacteriota > Fusobacteriia > Fusobacteriales > Fusobacteriaceae > Cetobacterium_A. Next base: position 26,828 of record JBOFYP010000214.1, on the reverse strand, counting down.
AAAATGAAGATATTGAGATAATATAGTTGATTATATAAAGAGGCGTTTTATTACGCCTCTAAATCTTTCTTTATAGGGGTGAGTTTCTTGATAAAAAAAATAATATTTTTCTTTGCATGGTTGGGTATATTTATCATGTCTATAATGGGAATAGTGCACATTACAATGCCACAATATTTTTCTTCAATAGATGTAAACTCACTAATGTTTAAAGTAATATTTTTTAATATATGTTTAATATATATAACAATATCAATATTAAAATTATTATCTAAATTTTCAAAACAAAAAGATTATGTTATAAAAAATGATCATGGGGCTGTACATATATCAACAGATACAGTAAAAAATCTAATTAGAGAGATGCTATCTAGAGATAGTGATATAAAAGGATTAAAGATAGATTGTGGAAATAGAGGTAGTAAATATTTTATTAAATTAAATTTAGAGATGTTGTCAAATAATAATTTGTCTCAAAAGACAGTAAATATTCAAGATTTAATAAAACATAACTTAGAAGAAAAGCTAGATTTAAAAGTTGATTATATAGAGGTAAAAATTTCAAAATTATCAATAAGAAGAGATTTAGTTGAATAAAAGGAGGCAAATATGATGTTAGAAAAGATTATTGAAAATTTTATTCTTAATTTTAAAAAATATCTATATGCTGTCCTAGGATTGATATCAGGAGTTCTTTTAGTGCAGTATGGAGTTTTAAAAACAATATTTATATTGCTTTTAATGGTTTTAGGGTATAAACTAGGAGATAGAGATTTTCAAAGTAAGCTGAAAAAACAAATATTAAATAGATTAAAAGATTAGAAAGGAAATAATAATGAGTAGAAGAGTAGCAAGAGAAGAGTTATTTAAAATAGTATTTGAGGCGGAGTTAACTGAAGTTAGAATAGACGAAACTTTAGAAAGCTACCTGTTAAGAGATGATACAAACTTAAATACAAATGAGAAAGAATTCATTGTAAAATACTGTAAAGGTATGGCTTTAAATGATGAGAGAGTTTTAGAAACTTTAAAAAACAATATAACAGGATGGAACTTAGACAGAATTGGAAATGTTGAAAAAGCATTATTAAAAATTTCAACATATGAAATCTTATTTGAAGATATTCCTGCAGAGATAATTGTTAACGAAGTTGTAGAACTAGCTAAAAAATATGGTGAGGATAAATCACACGAATTTATAAACGGTGTTTTAGCTAAAATTGTTGTAGAAAAAAATAGTTAATTAAAGTATGCAACATATCTAGTATGTTGCATACTTTTTTTTATTGTTTTTTTCTAAAACTTATAGCTTCTAATAAATGATTCGTTTCAATATTAGTAGAATTTTCCAAATCAGCAATTGTTCGGGCTACTTTTAAAATTTTATGATATGTTCTCATAGATAAGTTTAAACTTCGAATGGAAGTTCTGATAATTTTTTCACATTCTGCATTTAAAACACAAAATTTTTCAACATCTGCATTATCCATATCTCGATTTAATTTTTCAGATAAGAATCTAGAGTTTTGAATCTCTCTAGCTTTAACAACTCTTTTCTTAATGTCTTCAGATGAGTCACCTCTTTCGTCATCTAAAATTTCAGAATCATTTAATCTATAAATTTGAATATATAAATCTATTCTATCAATAATTGGTCCAGATAGTTTTTTTGTATAACGTCTTAAATCATAGGGAGTACAGGTACATAACTCTTCATCAAATCCATTTCCACAAAAACACGGATTACAAGCAGCGACAAAAATAAGTTTAGCAGGAAACTCCATTTTACCTAAACTTCTAGTTATAGAGATTCTTTTTTCCTCTAAAGGCTCTCTTAAGCTCTCAATAACAACTCTATCAAATTCTGTAAATTCATCTAAAAATAGTACACCATTATTAGCAAGACTAATTTCTCCAGGTTTAGGAGTTCTTCCACCACCTATTATAGAAGAGGTTGTAGAAGTATGATGTGGATCTCTAAAAGGGCGATTAATAACAATAGGAACTCGCTCACTTAATTCTCCAGCAATACTATATATTTTTGTAGTTTCTATTATCTCTTTTTCTGACATAGACGGAAGAATACCAGTTAACCTTTTAGCAAGCATAGATTTACCACTTCCAGGAGAACCTATCATTATTATATTGTGTCCACCAGCAGCAACAATTTCAAGAGCTCGTTTAGCTATAATTTGTCCTTTAACATCCCACATATCTAATGAATTTTTAATTTCATCTATAGGGTTTAAAATACGTTTGCTTCTTACAATATCTTCTTCAATAAATTTGACAACATCTCTTAAATTTTTTACAGGAATTATATCAATATCTTTAATAATTGAAGCTTCTTCTAAATTTTCTTCTGGAATAATAACTCCTTTAAAACCTTTACTTTTAGCAAGAAGAACACCACTAATTATACCCTCAGCTCTTCTAACTTCACCAGTTAATGAAAGTTCACCCATAAGTATATAATCTTTTAAGACACCTTTATAATCAGATATAAATCTCATTCCAATCATAATTCCGATTGCTATTGGTAAATCAAAATGTGAGCCTCTTTTTTTTATATTTGCAGGAGTCAGATTTACAACAATTCTTCTAGGTTCTAACATATATCCCATATTTTTAATTCCTGAACGAATTCTATCTCGACTTTCTGAAATAGTAGCATCCCCTAAACCAACAATGTTAAAGATGGGTAAACCGTTTGTAACATCTACTTCAACTTCCACTAAAAATGGTTCAATTCCTAAATAACTAGAACTTAATACTCTAACTAGCATAAAAACCTCCTTTTATAGTTATTTTATGGTGTTTACTGCTATATTTTAATTTTCTTTTATTTTTTTTAAAAAATGAATAAAAAAGGTTTGACATATTTTCAAAAAAGGTGTATATTATCTTTAAGAACAAATTTGTAACAATTACAAAAAAGTAATAAAAACAAAAAAGAATAAAAGAAAATTAAAATATAAATGAAAAAACCAGGGAGGAATAAAAATGTCAAAAGTAAAATGTACTGTATGTGGAGAAGTTTTTGAGAAAGCTGTAGGAGCTTGTCCTTTATGTAAAGTAGGATTAGATAAATGTGTAGATTTCAACGAAACTGAAGGAAAAGTTTGGGCAACTGAGCATAAAGTTGGAGAGGGATTAGCTTGTGCAGATGAAGAGATAATTGAAGGATTAAGAGCTAACTTCAACGGTGAATGTATGGAAGTTGGAATGTACTTAGCAATGGCTAGAGTAGCAGATAGAGAAGGTTACCCAGAAGTAGCAGAAGCTTACACAAGAATAGCTTTTGAAGAAGCTGGACATGCTGCAAGATTTGCTGAATTATTAGGAGAGGTTGTAACTGATTCTACTAAAGAAAACTTAAGCAGAAGAGTAGAAGCTGAATACGGAGCAACTTCAGGAAAGTTTGAACTTGCAAAAAGAGCAAAGCAATTAGGATTAGATGCAATACATGATTCAGTTCATGAAATGGCAAAAGACGAAGCTAGACACGGAAGATCTTTCTTAGGTTTATTAGAGAGACATTTCCAAAAATAATAGATTAAAAAGTAGAGTGCTTGATTAATTCAAGCACTCTTTTTCGTTTATTGAACTTTTAATTATATTGTGATATTATTAAAGTATTATAAAAGGTAAAGGAGAAACTTTTGGGTAAAATAATTTATGTAACTGGTGGAGCAAGAAGCGGTAAAAGTTGTTTTGCTGAAAAAAAAGTATTTCAAACAAATAAAAATAAAATTTATATAGCAACAGGAATTGCTTTTGATGAAGAGATGAAGAGTAGGGTAAATTTTCATAAAATTCAAAGAGGAGAAGATTGGAAAACAATAGAATCGTATAAAAATCTTCCTGACCAATTAGAGAGTTATAAAATGTCAGAATCAGTTGTGTTATTAGATTGTTTAACAAATTTTGTAACAAATAATATGATTTTAGATAGAGATATAAATTGGGATAATATTTCTCAAAATGATTTATTCAAATTAGAAGAAGAGATAAAAAGAGAGCTTCAAAAATTGATAGATTTTATAAAAGAAAGTTTATTAGATATAGTTATTGTTTCAAATGAAGTAGGCATGGGTTTAGTACCAGAATATCCTTTAGGAAGATATTTTAGAGATATAGCAGGAAGAATGAATCAGTTAGTTGCGAAAGAGAGCCATGAAGCATATCTAATAGTTTCTGGATTGGAATTGAAATTAAAGTAAAAGTGGAGGAGAAATGAACGGATTAGCATTATTATTTAAATTTATGACAAGATTACCATTTCCAGGAGGAAATAGATTTGATTCAAAAGCTTTAGGTAGTTCAATGAAATGGTTTCCTATCATTGGATTAGTTATAGGGATTATAAACTTAGGAATAGGAACAGTTTTAGAAATGGTTATACCATCTCCTGTCCTAATTGGAATAATATTAGTAAGTGCAGATGTTATTATAACAGGTGGATTGCATTTAGATGGTTTAGCTGATACATTTGATGGAATATTTAGTTATAGAAGTAAGCAGAAAATGTTAGAGATAATGAAAGACTCTAGAGTTGGAACAAATGGTGTTTTAGTATTGGTACTTTATTTTATATTTAAAATAGCATTTTTAGTTGAAGTGTCAGAAACATTTGGAATTAGTCAGGGGATAGTTATGCTATTGGTTCCTATTTTTTCTAGAATAAGTGGAGTTATAAACTGTGCATTTGAACCATATGCAAGGCCTACAGGAATGGGAAAAATATTTGTCCAAAATACAAATAGTACAAGTGTGTTTATAGCATATTCAACAGCTACATTGATGTTATTTGCTATTTCAAAAAATTATAACCTTTCATTTCAAACATTATTTTTAGTTTTAAATATAGTAGGAATAACAGGATTTTCATTTGGAAAACTAATGACAAGAAAAATTGGTGGAATAACAGGAGATACTTTAGGAGCGTTACTTGAATTATCTTCAGTACTATCTTTGATATTACTTTATCTCTCTTTATAATCACTAGGAGGTATGAATGGGACAAATTATTTTAATTAGACATGGAGAATCAGAACTTAATGTAAAAGGAGTTTACTACGGTTCTCTTAATCCTGGACTGACAGAAAAAGGAAAAGAGCAAGCTAAAAATACAAGAGATATATTAAAAAATATTGATTACCACAAAATCTATGCAAGTGATTTAAAGAGAGCATTTCATACTGCTGAAATAGTGAATACAAAAAAAATAGAAATATTAATTGATAAAAATATAAGAGAGTTAAATTTTGGAATTTTTGAAGGTCATACTTATGAAGAGCTAAAATTGAAATATCCAAAAGAGTTAGAAGAGAGTCAAAAAAATTGGGAAAATTATAATTATATTAGTGGAGAAAGTGTTTTTGAACTTCAAAAAAGAGCAATTAATTTTATAAATACTAATATAAATTTTAATGAAAATACTGTATTAGTAACTCATTGGGGGGTTATAAATACAATATTAAGTCATTATTTTTCAAATAATTTGGATAGTTATTGGAAATTCAGTGTAAAAAATGCAGGAGTTGTAATTATTGAATTTAGTGATGGATATCCAATATTAAAAGGGTTGAATATAGGAGCATAAATGAAAAGAATAGAGATGATTCGAAAAAAAATTCAATCTGTAAATAAAGATTCAATTGAAAGTTGTAAATTAGTTTTAAAAACAAGAATGAAGCCTGAAAAAAGTTTAGGTATATTAGAGGAGTTAGCTATAAAAGTAGCTGGTATTACAGGAAAAACTTTCAATTCTTTAGATGAAGGATGTCATTTTATAGCATCTTCTGATAACGGTGTTATTGAAGAGGGAGTTTCATCTTGTCCTTTAGAATATACAAAAATAGTTTCAGAGGCTATGCTAAATTCATTTGCAGCTATAGGTATATTGTGTAAAAGTTTAAAAATACCATTAAATTTAATAGATGTAGGTATCAAAGGTGATATTTTTAGAGAATATGAAAATTTGTATATAAAAAAAATAGCGTATGGTACTAAAAATTTTGTAAAAGAACCAGCAATGAGTTTAAATGAGGTTATTAAAGCTATTCAAGTTGGAATAGAGATGATTGAAGAAAAAAAAGAATATGATTTTTTTTCAAATGGTGAGATGGGAATTTGCAATACAACAACAAGTTCAGCTATTTTATTTGCTCTAACAAAAAAAGATATAAATAGTGTTGTAGGTAGTGGAGCTGGACTTTCAAAGAAAGAGTTAGAACATAAAAAAAATATTATCAAAACTTCGGTTCAAAAATATGAATTATTTGATAAAAATCCTATTGAAATATTAAGAACTGTAGGTGGCTTAGATATTGCTTGCATGGTTGGATTATATTTAGGTTCTGCAATTCAAAAAAAACCTATGTTAATAGATGGGTTTATTTCTGCAGTGGCAGCATTAGTAGCAATTAAGATTGAAGCTAAAGTAAAAGATTATTTAATTGCTACACATATGAGTGAAGAACCTGGAATGAAGATAGCAATGGAAGAATTGGGTTTGAAAACATTTTTACAAATGGAGATGCGTCTAGGAGAAGGAACAGGAGCAGTTTTAGCGTATCCTATTTTAAAAGCAGCAGTAGAGATTCCAAAAGCTATGAAAACTAAAGATGAAATTTATAAACTTTTTCAATAAATTAAGTAATAAGGGGTGGTTCTCTTGGAAAAAGAACAGATGCAAGGACACCGAAAGAGATTACGAGAAAAATATTTAAAAATAGGTTATAAAGGTTTAGAAGATTATGAAATACTAGAATTAGCTTTAACATACTCAATAAAATTAAAGGATTGTAAAGGAATAGCGAAGGACTTATTAGTTAAATTTAAAACAATTGAAAAAATTTTAAAAGCTGATATTAATGATTTGAAAGAAGTAGAGGGAGTTGGAAATGAAACTGCTCTTTATCTTAAAATGATAGGGGATTTAATGTCAAATAACTATTTTAAATCAGTAAAAACAGCAGATTTTAAAACTTTAAAAGGAAAAACAGACTTAATAAATTATTTAAAAGATGATGTAGGATCATTGAAAAATGAAGAGTTTAAAGTTGTTTATTTGAGCACAGATAATAAAGTAGTTTCAGATGAAACTCTTTTTAAAGGAACAATAGATAGAAGTGCTGTCTATCCAAGGAAAATAATGGAACAAGCAATTCAGAATAGAGCTAAAGGAATTATATTTGCACATAATCATCCAAGTGGAAATTTAACACCTTCAAAAAAAGATATAGAACTAACATTGGAGATGCAAGAACTATTTGAAAAAGTTGACATAAAGTTACTTGACCATATAATAGTTAGTGATGAATCATATTTTAGTTTTTATGAAAATGGATTAATTGAATATTACTAAAAAATCGACCCTCTTAATACTAAGAGGGTTTTTTCAAAGGAGGAGAAGTGTTAGATAAAATAATTATAAAAGGTGCAAGAGAACATAATTTAAAAAATTTAGATATAGAGATTCCAAAATATAAATTTGTTGTTATTACTGGAGTGAGTGGAAGTGGAAAATCTTCTCTTGCTTTTGATACAATATATTCAGAAGGTCAAAGAAGATATGTAGAAAGTTTATCAGCATATGCAAGACAATTTATAGGTCAGATGAAAAAACCAGAATTGGATAGTATAGAAGGATTAGCACCAGCAATATCGATTGAACAAAAGACAACCAATAAAAATCCACGATCAACAGTAGGAACAGTTACAGAGATATATGATTATATGAGATTACTATTTGCTCATATAGGAAAAGCTCATTGTCCAAAGTGTGGAAAATTAGTAGAAAGACAAAGTGTAGATGAAATTATAGAAAATATATATGAAAAATTTCAAAATGAAGATAAACTAATATTATTGAGCCCTATTGTAAAGGATAAAAAAGGAACTCATAAGAATATATTTTTAAATTTAGTTAAAAAAGGATTTGTTAGAGCTAGAGTAGATGGAGAAATACTCTATATTGAAGAGGAGATAAATTTAGATAAAAATAAAAAACATAATATTGAAGTTGTAGTTGATAGAATTGTGGTAAATAAAGATGAAAAAGAGTTTAAATCTAGATTAGCAGAAAGTATAGAGGTAGCTATAGAACTATCTGAAGGAAAAGTAATTATAAACTCTTCAAATGGAGATCAAATATATAGTGAAAATTTTTCTTGTTCAACTCATGAAGATGTTAGTATTCCAGATTTAAATCCAAGACTTTTTTCTTTTAATGCTCCTTTTGGTGCTTGCCCAGAATGTAAGGGTATTGGAAAAAAATTAGAGATAGATGAAGCTAGATTGATAGAAAATGATGAGTTATCTATTTTGAAAGGTGGAATATATATTCCAGGGGCAGCAACAGCTAAAAAAGGATATAGCTGGACTATATTTGAAGCTATGGCTAAAAAATATAAGATTGACTTAGAAAAGCCAGTTAAAGAACTGAGTAAACAAGAGTTGGATATAATATTTTATGGAAATAATGGAGAAAAATTTAGAGTTGATTATGAATCTAAAGATTTTAATTTTCATGGAGATAAAGACTTTGAAGGTATAGTGAAAAACTTAGAGAGAAGATATAAAGAATCTTTTTCTGAAAGCTCAAGAGAAGAGATAGAAAATAGGTTTATGATTGAAAAAATTTGTAAAGTATGTAATGGAAAAAGATTGAAACCAGAAGTTTTAGGAGTAACTGTTTTTGGAAAAAATATTATAGATATAACTGAATTAAGTATTAAAAATGCACTTCAATTTTTTGAAAAAATAGAACTTACAGAAAAAGAGAAAAAAATAGCATGTGAAATATTAAAAGAGATAAAAGAAAGATTGTTATTTATGATAAATGTAGGTTTAGATTATCTTAGTCTTTCAAGAGAAACAAAAACCTTGTCAGGAGGAGAATCACAAAGAATTAGGTTGGCAACACAGATAGGTTCTGGATTAACAGGTGTTTTATATGTTTTAGATGAGCCAAGTATAGGACTACATCAAAGAGATAATGATAAGCTTCTTTCAACACTTAATCGTTTGAAAGAGTTAGGAAATACTTTAATAGTTGTAGAACATGATGAAGATACAATGCATCAAGCAGACTATATATTAGATATGGGACCAGGAGCTGGAGAGTTTGGTGGAGAAGTTGTTGGAAGTGGAACTCCAGAAGAGTTGATGATGAATGAAAAATCTATGACTGGAAAATACCTAAAAGGAGATATAACTATTCCAGTACCAGCAAAAAGAAGAAAAATTGAAAAAAATATAACTTTAAAAGGAGCAAAAGGTAATAATTTAAAAAATATTGATGTAGATATTCCACTCGGAATTTTAACTGTTGTAACTGGAGTAAGTGGAAGTGGAAAATCAACTCTGATAAATCAAACACTTTATCCAATATTATTTAATAAATTAAATAAAGGTAAGTTATATCCATTAAAATACGACTCAATAGAAGGTATAGACAGTTTAGAAAAAGTTATAGATATAGACCAAAGCCCAATTGGAAGAACACCTCGTTCAAACCCAGCAACATATACAAAGATATTTGATGATATTAGAGATATATTCTCAGAAACAAAAGATGCAAAATCAAAAGGTTATACAAAGGGACGTTTTTCTTTCAATGTAAAAGGTGGAAGATGTGAGGCTTGCCAAGGAGCAGGAATTATAAAAATAGAGATGAATTTTTTACCAGATGTTTATGTAGAGTGCGAGGTATGTAAAGGAAAAAGATACAACAAAGAAACATTGGAAGTTTATTATAAAGGTAAAAATATCTCAGATGTTTTAGAAATGAGTGTAAGAGAAGCTTATGAATATTTCCAAAGTATACCTTCTTTAGAAAGAAAATTAAAAGTCTTAATTGATGTTGGATTAGATTACATAAAGCTAGGTCAACCTGCAACAACATTATCAGGAGGAGAAGCTCAAAGAATTAAGCTTTCTAGTGAACTATCAAAAATATCAAAAGGGAAAACTATCTATATACTTGATGAACCAACAACAGGATTACATTTTGAAGATATAAGAAAACTTTTAGAAGTTATAAATAGATTAGTAGAAAAAGGAAATACAGTTATTATAATTGAACATAATTTGGATGTAATAAAAAATGCAGATTATATAATAGATATAGGACCTGAAGGTGGAGAAGGTGGAGGAAAAGTTATATTAACAGGAACTCCTGAAAAAATAGCGTCATCTAAAAAAGGTTACACAAGTAAATACTTAAATAAAGCTTTAAAGGGAGAGAGATAAAAATGTTTGAATATTTAAATGGTGTTATAAAAATTAAAAAAGCAGAGTATCTAGCAGTTGATGTTAATGGTGTAGGATATAGAGTTTATATTACATTAAAAACTTTTGATAAAGTACAAATTGGAGAAAAAAAAGAGTTATATATTTATAATGTTATAAAAGAAGATACATTTAAACTTGTTGGATTTCTAGAGGAGAGAGAAAGGGTTCTTTTTGAAATGTTAATAGGGATAAGTGGAATAGGATTATCATTAGGATTATCTATTATGTCAACATTTACAATAGACAATATAAGAGAGATTGTTTTAAAAGAAGATTTTAAGACTCTAAAAAAAGTTCCAAAATTAGGAGAGAAAAAATCTAAACAGATAATAATAGATTTAAACAATAAAATAAAAACTTTAAACTTGTTGTCTATGGAAGACCCAAGCTGTGACGTATTAAATAATGCAATAGAAGATGAACTATATATGGCTTTAGAGTCTTTAGGATACAGTAAAAAGGAAATAGAATCACTTATAAGTAAAGAGGAATTGAAGAGTTATACTACTTTAGAAAATGCAATCAAAGGAGTATTAAAAAAAATTCAATTAAGGAGCTGAGTTTATGAGAAAGATTTATGTTCTAGATACTAATGTTTTGATACATGACCATCGTAGCATCTATAGTTTTGAAGATAATGAAGTTATTGTACCTATTTTCGTGATAGAAGAAATAGATCATTTAAAAAGAAATACAACAACTGCAATTCAAGCTAGATTAGCAGCAAGAGAGCTTGATAGTATTCGAAAAAAAGGATCAATAGCAAAGGGCGTAGAACTAGAAAAAGGAATTTTTTTTAAAGTTGAAATAGAAAATGATACAGATTTGTTGCCACCAGCTTTAAAGAGAGATTCTGTAGATAATATGATAATATCTTCTACACTAGGAATAAAAAATAAAAATCCTGATATAAAAGTTATCTTAATAACAAAAGATATAAATATGAGAATAAAAGCAGACTCTTTAGGAATTGAGGTTCAAGATTATGAAAGTGATAAAACTGATTATACAACATTGCATGATGGACATGTAGAGATTGAAGTTTCAAGAGAAGTGTATCTAAAATTTGATAAAGCAGGAAAAATAAGCGTTTGGGAACTAGGAAAAGAGTATCATTTTAGTGAAAATATGTTTATAAGATTTAAATGTGGTGATGAAAAAACTTCTGGAAGATATATTGGTGGAAAAATCAGAAGAAATTTAGAAGGACAAATGTCAGCATGGGGAGCCAGAGCAAGAAATGATGAACAAGAATATGCAATGGAACTTTTAATGGATGAAAATATAAAAGTTGTAACATTAGTTGGAAAAGCTGGAACAGGAAAAACACTTTTAGCTATAGCTGCTGGATTAGAACAAGTTGTTGAAAAAGGAAAGTATAAAAAATTGTTTATCGCTAGACCAATAATGCCAATGGGAAAAGACTTGGGTTATCTTCCAGGAAGTGAAGAGGATAAATTAAAACCCTGGATGCAACCAATTTACGACAACATTGATTACTTAGCAACAGAAAAAGGCGAAAAAACAGGTGAAAAAGTAATTTTAGGGCTTCAAACTATGGGGCTTTTAAAAATAGAAGCATTAACATATATAAGAGGAAGAAGTATTCCTAATGGTTTTATAATAATAGATGAAGCACAAAATTTAACACCTCTAGAGGTAAAAACAATAATAACTAGAGCAGGAGAAAATACAAAAATTGTATTAACAGGAGATCCAGATCAGATAGACAGTCCTTATTTAGATTCGGATACAAATGGATTAACATATTTAGCTGATAAATTAAAAAATGAAGTAATTGTAGGACATATTACTTTGAAAAAGGGTGAACGTTCAGCATTAGCTGAATTAGCAGCAAAACTTCTATAATTTTTTCTTTTATTTTATGAATATATATATTATAATAAAGTGTAAGATTTAAGACAGAATTTTGGGAGGCATAAAATTATGGAAACACTTTTAACAGTATTTTTATTTATATTTGCTTTATCTTTAATAGTATTAGTTCTTGTTCAACCAGACAGAAGTCATGGAATGTCAGGTAGTATGGGTATGGGGGGGTCAAACACTGTATTTGGAGTATCAAAAGATGGAGGACCATTAGCCAAAGCAACTGAAGTAGTAGCATTTTTATTCATACTTTCAGCACTTCTTCTGTATCTAGTAAAATAGTTAAAAGAATCAAAGGCGTGTTGGGGTACACAATACGCTTTTTTATTTTAAAAAATAGGTTGTGATATTATGCAAAGTATATTTAATAAAAATTTTGAAGATGCAAAGCCTTTATCAACAAGATTAAGACCTACAAAACTTAGTGATTTAAAAGGGCAAGAAAAAATTTTAGGAACAAATGGTATTCTGAAAAGAATAATAGAAAGTAAGAGCTTATCTAATATGATTTTATATGGTCCATCTGGTACTGGAAAAAGCTCGTTAGGAGAGATTATTTCAAAAGAGTTAGATTACAACTTTGAAACACTAAATGCTACAACAGCTAATTTAAATGATTTAAGAGATATAGTAGAGAAAGCTAAAAAATCCTTAGAATTTTATGGTAAAAAAACTATTTTATTTTTAGATGAAATTCATAGATTTAATAAAAATCAACAAGATGCTTTACTTTCTTATACAGAATCAGGAATATTAACTTTAGTAGGAGCAACTACAGAAAATCCTTATCATAGTTTAAACAATGCTCTTTTATCTAGATGTTTAATTTTTGAATTTAAATCACTTTCAAGAGAGAATATTGCTGAAATACTCCAAAAAGGTGAAAAAATATTAGAGATTGAATTACCAATTGAAATAAAGGAAGTTATTTTAGATATATCCCAAGGAGATAGTAGAATCGCTATAAATTACTTGGAACTTTATAAAAATAGTTGTGTAGGATATGATAAAGAAGAGATTGTTAACATTTTTAGAGATAGAAGAGCTTCTTATCATAAAGATGAAGATAAATATAATCTTATTTCTGCCATGATAAAAAGCATAAGAGGAAGTGATCCTGATTCGGCAGTATATTGGTTAGCAAGACTCTTATATGGAGGAGAAGACCCAAGATATATAGCTAGAAGAATATGTATTCATGCAAGTGAGGATATAGGAATGGCTAATCCTGAAGCTATGCTTATAGCTAATAGTGCTATGAATGCAAGTGAAAAGATAGGGATGCCAGAAATAAGAATAATTTTATCTCAAGCAGTGATATATTTAGCTATTTCAACAAAAAGTAACTCTTGTTATGTAGCTATCAATGAAGCTTTGAAAGATATAGAAGGCGGCAATTTAGAATCAGTACCATTAAATATTTTAGATAAAGCTGTCGGGTATAAATATCCACATGATTATAAAAATAATTTTGTAAAACAAAGCTATAGAGAGAGTTCTAAAAAATATTACATTCCAGGAAACAATAGAAATGAAAAATTAATTGAAGAAAAATTAGAAATGTTATGGAAATTAAAATAATTGAGGTGAAAAAATGAAATTGATTAAAGCAGTTAGAGGAACAAAAGATATATATGGAGATGATGGAATAAAATACGATTTTATTACAAGAACAGCCCAAGAATTTTTTGAAAATTATGGTTATTCTTTAATAAAAACTCCAATATTTGAGGAAACAGATCTCTTTAAAAGAGGAGTAGGAGAGGGAACTGATATCGTTGAAAAGGAGATGTACACTTTTCAAGATAGAGGTGAAAGAAGTATAACATTAAGACCAGAAGGAACAGCAGCAGTTGTAAGATGTTATTTAGAAAATAAGATTCATGCAAAAGAAGAGGTTTCTAGATATTTCTACGCTGGTTCTATGTTTAGATATGAAAGACCACAAGCAGGAAGACAAAGAGAATTTAATCAAATAGGTGTAGAAGTTTTAGGTGAAAGTTCACCAATTCTAGATGCAGAAGTAATTTCAATGGGTTATTCTTTCTTAAATAAAATAGGAATAACAGATTTAGAAGTTACAATAAATTCAGTAGGTGAAAAAGAAAGTAGAGTTAAATATAGAGAAGCACTACTAAATTTCTTAGAACCTATGAAAGAGGAACTTTGTGACGATTGTAGAATGAGAATGGAAAAAAATCCATTAAGAGTACTAGATTGTAAAATAGAAAAATGCAAAGAGCTAACAGCAGATGCTCCAATCATAACAGATTCATTAACAGAAGAAGAAAAAAATCACTATGAAACTGTAAAAAAATACTTAGAGATATTTGGAGTAAGATATAAAGAAGATCCAAGATTAGTAAGAGGATTAGATTACTATTCAAGTACTGTATATGAAATTGTTACAAATAAATTGGGATCACAAGGAACAGTACTAGGTGGTGGAAGATATGATAATCTTCTAAAACAACTTGGAGATAAAGAGATTCCAGCATTTGGATTTGCAGCAGGAGTAGAAAGAATAATGATGCTTTTAGGAGATGAATTCCCTAAAAGAGATTTAGATGTATATATAGCGTGGTTAGGAGAATCTACTATGGATTGCGGATTTAAAATAGCAAATGATTTAAGATTAGCTGGAAAATCAGTAGCTATCGATTATAATTCAAAAGGTATGAAATCTCATATGAAAAAAGCTGATAAAGTTGGAGCTAAAAATGTAATTATAATAGGTGAAGATGAGATGAGCAAAGGTGTTGTTATGTTAAAAGATTTTATCAACAGAACACAAGAAGAAGTAAGTATCGAAAATTTAAAAAATATATTAAAGTAATAGAAGGAGAAAAAAGAGATGACGTATTATAGAACTCATAACTTAGTAGAATTAAGAGCTTCAAATATTGGTGAAACAGTTACTTTATCTGGATGGGTTGATACAAAAAGAGATTTAGGTGGATTAACTTTTATCGATTTAAGAGATAGAGAGGGAAAAACACAAATAGTTTTCCATACAGATATAGCTGAAGTTTCAGTGGTAGAAAGAGCACAAAAATTAAAAAATGAATCTGTTATCAAAGTAGTAGGAATTGTAAAAGAGAGACAAAGTAAAAATGCAAGTATGCCTACAGGTGACATTGAAGTATTTGTAACAGATTTAGAAGTTTTAAACAACTGTGACGTTTTACCTTTCCAAGTTAATGGAGATGAAAATTTAAGTGAAAATATCAGATTAAAATATAGATATTTAGATTTAAGAAGAACACATATGTCTAGAAATCTAAAAATGAGACATAAAATGATTATGTCTATAAGAAACTATATGGATGAAAAAGGATTCTTAGATGTAGATACTCCGATTTTAACAAAATCAACACCAGAAGGAGCAAGAGATTTCTTAGTACCTAGTAGAACAAATCCTGGAGAATTTTATGCATTACCTCAATCGCCTCAATTATTTAAGCAATTATTAATGATTTCTGGAATAGAGAAATATTTCCAAATTGCTAAATGCTTTAGAGATGAAGATTTAAGAGCAGATAGACAACCAGAGTTTACTCAATTAGATATTGAAATGTCATTTATCGAGCAAAAAGATATTATGAATGAGATAGAGGGATTAGCAAAAAGAGTATTTAAAAATGTAACAGAGGAATCAGCAGATTATGATTTCCCTAGAATGGCATACTCAGAAGCTATGGAAAGATTTGGTTCAGATAAACCAGATGTAAGATTTGGTGTAGAATTAAAAGACTTAACAGACATTATGGCTAACTCTGAATTCAAAGGATTCAAAAGTGCTGTAGAGGCTGGAGGAATTGTAAAAGCTGTAGTTGCTCCTGGAGTAGCAGAACAGTTCTCAAGAAAAATTTTAACAGAATATGAAGATTATGCAAAAACATATTTCGGTGCAAAAGGAATGGCTTGGATTAAAGTAACAGAGGAAGGAGTTAACTCTCCAATAGCTAAATTCTTCTCAGAAGAAGAGATGGCAACTATTATATCTAGAACAGAAGCAAAAGTTGGAGATGTAATTATGATTGTTGCAGATAAAGCAAAAGTTGTTTACGGTGCTTTAGGTGCAGTAAGATTGAAACTAGGAAAAGAGCTAGGATTAATAGATAATGATGAATTCAAATTCTTATGGATAGTAGACTTCCCAATGTTCGAATATGATGAAGAAGAGCAAAGATATAAAGCTCAACACCACCCGTTTACATCAATAAAAGAAGAGGATATGCAACTATTCTTAGATGGTGAGATGGATAATGTTAGAACTAACTCTTATGACTTAGTTTTAAACGGATCAGAAATCGGTGGAGGATCAATTAGAATATTTAATCCAGAGATTCAAAGTAAAGTATTTGAAAAGCTAGGATTATCTAAAGAGGAAGCTCAAGATAAGTTTGGATTCTTTATAGATGCATTTAAATATGGAGCACCACCTCATGGAGGATTAGCATTCGGAATTGATAGATGGTTAATGGTTATGTTAAAAGAACAATCTATAAGAGATGTAATTCCATTCCCTAAAACAAACAAAGGACAATGCTTAATGACTGAAGCACCAAGCAAAGTTGATGACAAGCAATTAGCAGAACTTCACTTAGATTCAACATATAATTTAGAAATAGTTTAAGTATAAAAAATATACTATTCAAAATGATTTTTTAATTGAAAAAATAATATAGAAGTGATATAATTGTCTTGAGAATAAATATTTCTGGTCTATTCGCTATTTCTGGAGGTTTTGGGCCTAAGGTCGCTATTGGGATTGGCGCTGTTGTTTACAATTCAGATTTGTCACGGAAACCCTTAGTTTCACGGACCCTGTGTGTAAGCATTAACTGGTTACCACGTATATGAAACGGCGACCAAAACTGTAAGGAAGGCGGTAGACTGGAGTTATTCTTTTAGGACTTTAGGGTCCTTTTTTTTATTTCAGAACAAAGGAGAAAAATATGTTAATAATTGAAAAAAGAATAGAATTAATTTTATTAAATACAGTAAATAATCTTTATTCAGATAAAGAGTTAAAACCTATAGAGATAACAGTTGCAACAAATGAAAAATTCGGAGATTTCCAATCTAACTTTGCTATGATGAACTCTAAAATAATTGGAGGAAATCCAAGAGCTATAGCTGAAAATGTTGTAAATAATTTAGTTCAAAATGATGTAATAGAGAAAATAGAGATAGCAGGACCAGGATTTTTAAATATATTTTTAAAAGATTCTTTCTTAGGAGATTTAGTAAAAAAAATAACTAAAGAAAGTTATGAATTTAAAGATTTAAATACTGATGGAGATGTAATAATTGATTACTCTTCTCCAAATATAGCTAAAAGAATGCATATAGGTCATTTAAGATCAACAATAATAGGTGATTCAATCAAAAGAATGTATAAATTCTTAGGATTTAATGTTATAGCAGATAATCACATTGGTGATTGGGGAACTCAATTTGGTAAATTAATTATAGGGTACAGAAATTGGTTAAGTCAAGACTCTTATAAAGCTAATCCAATCGAAGAGCTAGAAAGAGTATATGTAGAATTTACAAAGCAGAGTGAGAACCATCCTGAACTTGAAGATCAAGCTAGAGAAGAGTTAAAGAAGCTTCAAGATGGAGATAAAGAAAACTTTAGACTTTGGCAAGAGTTTATAAAAGTATCGTTAAATGAGTATGGAAAATTATACACAAGAATGGGAATAACTTTTGATACTTATTACGGAGAGTCATTCTACCATGATTTAATGCCTGGAGTATTAAAGGAATTAGAGGAGCAGAAGATAGCTGTTGAAGATGCAGGAGCAAAAGTAGTGTTCTTCCCAGAAGAGGATAAGTTACATCCTTGTATTGTTCAAAAGAAAGATGGAGCATTCCTATATGCAACTTCAGATATAGCAACAGTTAAATTTAGACTTAATAACTATAATGTTAATAAATTAATATATGTTACAGATGAAAGACAACAAGATCATTTCAGACAATTCTTTAAAATTACAGATATGTTAGGATGGAATGTTGAAAAGCAACATGTTTGGTTTGGAATAATGAGATTTGCTGATGGTGTTTTCTCAACTAGAAAAGGAAATGTAATCAGATTAGAAGAGCTTCTAGATGAAGGAAAAAGAAGAGCATACGATATAGTAAATGAAAAAAATCCAGATTTATCAGTAGAAGAAAAAGATAATATAGCAGAAGTTGTAGGAACAGGTGCTATTAAGTATGCTGATTTATCTCAAAATAGACAAACTGCAGTTATTTTTGAATGGGATAAAATTTTAAGTTTTGAAGGAAATACAGCTCCTTACTTACAGTATTCTTATGCTAGAATCAAATCTATTTTAAGAAAAGCTACAGAGCAAGGAAAAGAGATAAAAGAAGAGGTTACAATCAAGTTTGAGGATAAAACAGAGAGAACATTAGCTCATCATTTAACTCAATTCCCAGCTGTTGTATTAAAAGCAGCAGAAAGTTGTAGACCAAATTTAGTAGCAGATTATTTATTTGAATTATCAAAGAAATTTAATAGCTTCTATAATGCTTGTCCAATTTTAAATCAAGAGGATGCAACACTTTATTCAAGATTGTTATTAGCAGAAAGAACATCTTCTCTTTTAAAAGAGGGATTAAATCTTTTAGGAATCGAAACATTAGAAAGAATGTAAAATATGAAAAGCTAGCTAATTTTATAGTTAGCTTTTTTTATTAAAAGATTTTTTTAAAATTAGAGTATAAAGATAGAAGGAAAGAATTTTTATATGAGGTGATTTTGTGGAAATTTTTCATACTATTTATTCAGTAGCAATAGATTCGTTTTTTAAAGTGGGTGTATTTGTATCTCTTTCATTAATACTGATAGGATTAATAGATTATAAATTTAATGGAATTATTATAAAAATATTAGAAAAAGATCAAAAAAATGGAGTGTTTTTCTCAACATTATTAGGACTTATACCTGGATGCGGTGGAGCAATAGTAATTGTACCGTTATTTATTCGTAAAAAAATAAGTTTTGGGTCTTTGGTAGCAGCATTTATAACTACAATGGGGGATGCAGCTTTTGTATTGATAGTTGGAGATATAACTTCATATTTTAAAATATTAATTATTACAGGTATTGTAGGAATAAGTTTTGGATTAATAATAGATAAATTTAAAATCGGTCAGAATATTATTCTAAACAAAGAATTCAAAAATAATAACTCTGAAATTTTATTAAATGAAGAGAGTGGGCATGAAAGTCACACTCATATTGCACATGAAAAAGGAGATGTAATAGATAAAGTTTTACATCAAAAAACAAGCTTGAAATATATATATATATTGACTCATAAAGTATGGTATAAAATCTTCTGGATACTGGTTATAATTTCAATTCCATTTTCAATAGAACATATTTCTGATGGCCATTCTCATGTAGAACATGGAGGTATGAATTTATTTGAATTGATAGGAGCGGTGGGAACTTTTTTATGTATAGTTTATACTATTTTAAGCAGAAAAGTTACAAAAGGTAGTGATTTTGATAAAACAGAAAGTAAATTGGCATCTATTCTAGAAACATTTATTCATACAGCAGAAGAAGTAGCATTTTTGGTAACGTGGGTATTTATAGCATTTTTAAGTTATGAAGTTTTATTAAGTTTCATAGGTGGAGAGAATGAATTGAAATTATTGCTAAATAGTGGTGGATATCTGGTTGTAGTAGGAGCAGTATTAATAGGATTAATACCAGGCTGTGGTCCACAGATACTTTTAGCAACATTATATATATCTGGAGCAATTCCATTTTCAGCACTAGTGGCAAATGCTATTTGTAATGATGGAGATGCTTTATTTCCACTAATTGCTTTAAGTAAAAAATCAGCTATAATGGTAACAATTTGTAATACAGTACCAGCTTTATTAATAGGTGGTTTGATATATTTAATAGAAAAATAAAAAAAAACGGATTTTTTCCGTTTTTTTTATTTTTTAAAATAGTTTTTAAGCAAATCATCTATAAGTGGATTGACACCTAAAAATTGAATGTACCTATTATACTCTTCTCTTTTTTGAATCAACTTTTCTTCAGATATTGAACCTTTAATAGCTTTTATAAGAATATTTTTAGGTGTATGTTCCATATCAATAAATTCAATAACTCTTGTATTGAAACCACAAAGTTCTAAAGCTAAAGCTCTTAAAGCATCTGTAGCTAAAGAGCTAAATTTCTCTTGAAGAATACCATGATTTCCAAGAGGAGAAAGAACACCTTTCACTTCAGAAGTAGATGATTTATCAATTTTTTGATTTATTTCAGATTGGCAACAAGGAACAGCTAAAATAGCTTTTGCACCAAGCTCTAAACCTTTCAATAAAGAGTAATCAGTAGCATTATTACAAGCATGAAGAGAGAAGATAATATCAACAGTTTCAAATTTATCAAACTCTTTAATATCACCTTTTAAAAACTTTAAGTTATCAAAATTTAAATCTTTAGCAATTAGATTACAATGTTTGATAACATCTTCTTTTAAATCTAATCCAATTATTTCAATATCAAGATTTTTAACATTTTTCAAATAATGATAAAGAGCAAATGTTAAATATGATTTTCCACAACCAAAATCAACAATTTTCATAGTTTTATCAATTAATTTTTTTTCTTCTAATTCTTTAAGAGTGTCTTCAATAAATTCAAGATATTTATTGATTTGTCTAAATTTACTAAACTTTTCTTTTGTAACTTTTCCAGTTTCAGACATAACACCTAATTTAATTAAAAATGGTACAGGAGTATTATCTTGAAGAATATAATTTTTTTGTTTATTATGAGACAGTTCTAATTTTTTTGTAGAAGTATTTTTTCTTTTGATTGAAAAACCTTTTTTATTTTGTAAAATTTGAATTTCTTCATCAGTTGTAGTTAAAAGTATTTGTTTAAAACTATTTATAGTTTCTTCCAATAGATTTAATGCCTCAGTTAAAGAGCTGTTTTTATGGAAAGCTTTATTATCTTTAAAACTTTCAAATTGAATAAAAATCTCCTCTTTTATTTTAACAGGTTTTAAATTAATTTTTTTGTACTCATTATTTTTAACTGGATTTGAAAAAATACATTTTATAAATGTATTATTATTTATATTTTCTTTAAAAATATTATAAATATCAATTGTAGTATATTTCATAGACTCTCCTTTTTTCGAATAATCTATATTATACTATTTAAGAGAGAAATATACAAAAATTTTTTGACAAAAAACAAAACTTGTGATATTTTAGAGTATAGATATAGGGGGTATGGGTATACACCTCAAAAAGGAGAGCAATATGAAAAAGGAATATGAGATTATAAATCTTCACTGTGGAGGTTGTGCTTCAAAAATTCAATATGAATTAGATAAGTTAGATGAGATAAAAGATGTTAATGTAGATTTTTATACAAAAAAATTAAAATTGACTACAATAAAAGAGTGTAACGAAGAAATTCTATTGAAAAAATTAAACGAAATAGCGGATAAAGTAGAACCAGGAACATATTTTAAAAAAAATGAAAAAGAGCAAAATCATGAACACAACAATCATAGCCATGAGCACACAGACCAAATATCTTCTAAAATAAATTTAATTATTTTGACGATAGGAGTTACTCTTTTTGTTGTTGGCTTAACTTTACAAAAAAGTTTACAAAAAGATATTATTTTAATAATAGCATATATGCTATCGGGTTATGATATTTTATTTAGTGCTTTCAAAAATATAAAAAAAGGAAAAGTTTTAGATGAAAACTTCTTAATGGCAATAGCAACTTTAGGTGCTTTAGGGTTAAAAGATTTTGGAGAAGCAGCGGGAGTTATGATATTTTATAAAATGGGAGAATACTTCCAAGATATGGCTGTAAATAATTCTAAAAAATCAATTCAAAAACTAATGAGTATAAAGCCAGAATTTGCTAATTTGAAAAATAAGAATGGAACAATAGAGATAGTAAATCCTTCAACTGTAAAAATCGGTGATATTTTGATTGTAAAACCAGGCGAAAGGGTTCCATTAGATGGAATAGTAGTATCAGGAACTACAACAGTAGATAAATCAGCTTTAACAGGAGAAGCGGTTCCTGTTATATTGGAAGTGAATGGTGAGGTTTTAAGTGGTTCAATTAATATAAATGGAACAATTGAATTCAGAGTTACTAAAAACTACTCAGATTCTACTGTAAGTAAAATAATAGAGATGGTTGAATCAGCAGGAAGTAAAAAAGCAAAAGCAGAAAAATTTATAACAAAATTTGCAAGATATTATACACCAATAGTTGTAATCACATCAATTTTAATTGCAATAGCGGTTCCATTAATTTATGATGGTAATTTCAAATTGTGGTTTAGTAGAGCATTGATATTCTTAGTTATATCTTGTCCTTGTGCATTAGTTTTATCAGTTCCGTTAACGTTTTTCAGTTCAATAGGAAAAGCTTCTAAAGATGGAATTCTTATAAAAGGTGGAAACTATTTAGAAAGATTAAAAAATATTGATACAGTAGTATTTGATAAAACAGGAACATTAACAAAAGGAAAATTTAAAGTTACAAAAATTGAAACTATAAAAGGAACAGAAGCTGAGCTTATTGAATATGCAAAAGCTGGAGAGTTTTATTCAAATCATCCAATAGGAAAAGCAATTTTAAATTATGGAGACATAAATGTTTTAGAATCTGAGATTCAAGGTCATAATGAAAAAGCAGGTTATGGTATAAACGCTCTTTATTCAGGAAAAGAGATATTAGTAGGAAGTAAAAAGTTTTTAGAGAGTCATAATATTTCAATCTCTTTAGAAGAGGTGTTTGGAACAGCAGTATATGTTGCAGTACAATCTGAACTTATTGGAAGATTTACTGTAGAAGATGAAATGAAGGAAACATCGAAGAAAACAATAGATAAATTAAACAGTATGGGGATAAATGTTTATATGTTAACTGGAGATAATAACAAAACAGGAATTCACACTGGAGAGTTATTAGGAATTGAGAAAGATAAAACATATACAAATCTTTTACCAGAGAATAAAGTTTCTAAGTTAGAAGAGATAAAAAAGCAGAGTAAAAAAGGTGTTATTTTTGTTGGTGATGGAATAAATGATGCTCCTGTTTTAGCTTTAGCAGATATAGGAATATCTATGGGTAAAATAGGTAGTGATATAGCGATAGAAAGCTCAGATATTGTATTGATGAATGATGATCCATATAAAGTTATAGAAGCTTTGGATTTAGGAAAAAATAATAATAAAGTTGTTTTAGAAAATGTAGGATTTGCTTTAGGTGTTAAAATAGTAGTTATGATTTTAGGTGTTTTAGGAATTGCAAATTTATGGTTAGCTATTTTTGCAGATGTAGGAGTATCTGTATTAGCTGTTTTAAATGCATCTAAAATTCTAAAGAAAAAAGATTAAGAAAAAGAGAGCTAGTCTCTCTTTTATTTTTTGTGTTATAATATATAAAAAAGAGAAGGGAGATAAAGATGTTTTATTTTATTTATGGTGATACACCTCTTCCATTAAAATACGAAGAGTTAATGACAAAAATTAAAGAATCAAATCCTCATATTCCAATTAAAATTTATGATGCTTCTCAAGGTGAAGATGAAAATTTTTTAGAAAGTATATCTATAAATTCAATGTTTGTTGAAAAAGAGTTGATAGTTTTAAAAAGAGCAGAAAAATCTAAAAAATTAGATACTTTACTTAAAATAGTAGCAGATTATGACCTTACTAAAAAAGAAGTTATAGTGGTTTATGAAGAGGAATTAAATGACTATGGAAAAACAATAAATGAAGTAGGAAAAAGAGTTTTAAATAATGCTGAAAAAATAGGAAAAACAATTGAAGCAAGAAAAGCTTCTGAAAAGAAAGGAATTCATTTTTTTATAGAGAAGGAGTTACAAATTTCAGAATATGAATCTGAAAAACTTGCTGAAATTTTAGGAGACGATTTTTTTAAAGTAAAAAATGAAGTTCAGAAAATAAAAAGCTTTTTAAACGGAGATATATTTATATTAGAAAATGTGTTACCTATTGTATCAATAAGTGATGAATATAATATAAAGAAAATGATAGAAGATTTTATGTTTAAAGATAATTCACTAATTCTTATTGAACATCTTAAAAAAACAAAAGAATACATGTTATTTATTTATTTGATAACAGAAGAGTTAAACTTAGCTTTAAAATTAGTTTGCTTAAAAAAAACAGGAGATATAGAAGAAAATTTATCTTACAATCAATTTAAAGCATTGATTTATGAAAAAATAAAAAAGAACTTTAAAACACCACGAGGTTATACAAAAGAATATCCAATATTTTTAAAATTCAAATATATTTCAATCTATAATGAAGAGTTTTTATTAAAGATGACAGAAAAATTATTAAAAATAGATTATTCTATAAAAACAGGTCTGATAGAAGAAAGTATAGGTATTGAAAAATATATAATAGAGTTTAAAAGAGGGTAGCGTTTTAGCTATCCTCTTTTAATATTAAAAAATTCTGAATTTATTTCGTTAACAAATGGAGAGGGATTAGAAAATAAACCATAATTATTATAAAAAGAAAGAGGATATGATAAAAAAAGTTCTTTTTTTGCTCGAGTTATAGCAACATAAAAAAGTCTTTTTTCTTCCTCTATATTTATTGTATTTCCTAATGAAGTTGGAATTATTCCGTCTAAAAGTAAAGGAACAAAAACATAGTCCCACTCTAATCCTTTTGAACTATGAATAGTTAGTAGAGATAATTTACTATCTTTTTTTAAAATTTTATCTTTAAAAATATTTTCTAAAAAAATATTCTGTGTAATATTGTAGTTTAATTTATATTTATCAAATAATTTAATGAATTCTTCCATATAGGAATAATTTCTAAAAAGAATTGCAATAGTACTATTTTCATTTTTGTTTAAAATTGAGATTATCTTACAATAGATAAAATTCACTTCATCAAAATGATTTTTAAAAATATTTAAACATGGTAATTTATCAGAACTATTATTGGAAATTAAAACTTTTCTAAAAGAGTATCTTAAACTTTTAGAAAATTCATTTGATAAGTTTAAAATTGTTTCAGAGCTTCGATAATTTTCTTTTAAAACGAAAGTTTTTGAATTTTTAAAATCGCTAGAAAAATTTAAAATATTCTCAATTGAAGCTCCTTTAAAACTATAAATACTCTGATAATCATCTCCAACAGCCATAAGATTACTTTTTTTAGATAAAATTTTTAAAATTTCAACTTGAATATTGTCTGTATCTTGATATTCATCAACCATTATATAATTAAAACTAATTGGACAATTATCTTCTTTTAAAAAATACAATAAGTTATTTAGTAAATCATCAAAAGAATAGAGTGATTTTATTTTTTTTATCTCTTCAATATCATTTAAAAAATTTAAAAATAATTTTTTTATGTTAATGTCTAAATTTTTAAAAGAAATAGATTTCAAATAATTTTCCTTAGAAGATGTAATAGATTTTATAAGTTCTTCTTTTGAAACTTTTAATTTAATATTTTCATAAAATTTTGAATCATGAGCTAGCTTAATTGCAGAATCAGATGTTATAATTTCAATTTTTTTATTGTGAGTATATTTTTTTAAAATCTTGTAAGCGAAAGAATGAAAAGTTTCAATATGAAGATTATTGCTAGGGGTTAAATTTTGAATACGTTCTTTAATTTCATTTATAGCTTTTCGAGTAAAGGTTAGAATTAAGATTTTATCAGCTGGAGATTGTAACTTTAGTAACAAAAAAGTTCTATAAATAATCACTCTAGTTTTACCTGAACCAGCCCCTGCAAGAATTAAAAAATTACCATTTAAATTTTTCACGGCAATTAATTGCTCAAAATTAAGATTTGAAATCAATATATTTTTAAAAGAATTTGAAAAATTAAATATTTTTAAAGATTCATATTTTAAATTATTTTTATTCATATCAACTATAGACCTCCCTAGAAAAATCAAGCATAGTATAATATACCTCAAAGATATAATATAAGTCAAAAAAACCTTTCAAAATATGAACTCGCAGTCAACAATTATAAATCGGTTAATTTTTGACGGTTAAAATTTTTAAAAGTTGTCGAAAAAAAATTTCATAAAAAGATAAAACACAAGTATACTAGCATTATAAAATAAAAATTCACATAGGAGTGATGGTTTATGACACTAATAAATACAATAGAAAAAGTAAGATTAGCTCAAAAAGAGTATTCAAAATTTACTCAAGAGAAAGTAGATGAAATTTTCAGAGAAGCTTCATTAGCTGCAAATAATGCTAGAATCAAATTAGCTAAAATGGCAGTAGAAGAAACTGGAATGGGAATTGTTGAAGATAAAGTTATAAAAAACCACTTTGCTTCTGAATATATATATAATGCCTACAAGGATGTAAAAACTTGTGGAGTAGTAGAAGAGGATATGTCTTATGGAATCCAAAAGATAGCTGAGCCAATTGGAGTTATAGCTGGAATTGTACCAACAACTAACCCAACTTCAACAGCAATATTTAAAGCTTTATTAGCTTTAAAAACAAGAAATGCAATCATTTTTTCTCCACACCCAAGAGCAAAAAATGCAACTATAGAAGCAGCAAGAA
>JBOFYP010000213.1:0-1738 GCA_051654725.1 Cetobacterium sp. | reverse complement strand
TGGTTCAAGCAGAACGTAAGATCATCGCGAACTGTGCAAACAAGTACCGGTGCTTCATCCCTGACTTTGCACCCTTCTATACTACCGGATTAGAACTGACCCAAATCATCGGTGGTAAGCGAGTAGATATGATCGAGGGTGTACATTATGCCCTCGGACATTACTATCAAGAAGGTAGCATTGCAGCTAAGAAGAAGATCTACGGTTCTGTAATGTTACTGGAGCCATTGACAGGCGTACTGGAGTTTACACGGTATCATACTGTAGGTGGTAACACTAATACATCCAAAGCTGCAATCGCACAGCACTTGGGAGAGCCTGATTTACAAGATCCACGTAATATCGACTGGAGCGCTGTACTCAAGTACTCCACTGTTGTGTTAGCGATGGATAAACCAGAGACTTATCAAGAAGCAATTGCTTCTGATGAGATCATCTCTGAGTTGGAAGGCCTTAACCGCGTATTGTCAAGCACCATTACAGGGACACAAAGTCAAGCTTATGAAGGTTTACAGCGCCTGATTACTCAGCTGCAGCAACGTATGATCTTCGAAGGCTATTATAGCCACCCAGATGACCCTACAGCACACAACGTCTCAGTAACCACACTAGGTGCTTACGATAAAGAAGGTGCCGTTGACGACACTCTGAAGGCCTTTGGTAAGACAGTGGATGAATTAATCCAATACTGTATTAACCACGGCATTTCACAAGCAGAGATCGATCGTGTCATGGGTAAGCACACTGCACTCAAAGGAGAAATCCAGTTGATGAGTGCGCAGCCTATCCAAGTACCTGGCTCAGGTGTTAACATCACCGAATCAGATGACGGTACAAGCATCTCCGCTAAGGGTTCTTTGACTATCCAGTCAGATATACACCAGAAGCGAGCAGGTATAGCTTCATCTATGCATGCAGGTACACATATCCTGTCTGTATACTCGGCTGGTGTAAACTACCGTAGTGATCGTGCAGTTACTATCGATGGTTTTAACTTAATCGATAAGTATTCACTGGCTAGCTACCTGAACGGTTACAGTGGTTCATCCGCTACGTTGGATTTGAACACACGCAATACCAGTACTGTAACATTAACTGGTAAGGGTACACGCGCAGCACCATTACGTGGCGAGGCATCGTTCCCAACTGCGTCACGTACTGTAAAAGGTCTGATGGCAGTAACCAATACCATGGCTAATATGCCAGCTGGTAAAGGCTGCTCTACCCGTATCCTGTATGAGATTGATAAAACAATCTCTCAGTACGCTCTGGGTATCTATACGCTGAACGGTAAACCATTGACTTCAGATGTTACCTTGACACTGAATGACTTTGGCTTAGGTCGTGTTAACAATACACGACTGGAAGACAAACCAATGTCGGTACCTTGGACAGAAGCAGTTGCTAACAAAGCAGTAACTGGTCACGTACACCCAATGGATCAAGAGTACCGGTATGCAACACCAGAATTAGCTGGTACCGTAATCTTGACTTCTACCAAAGGCCGTAACGTGGTAGACCGTGCAGCTACTGTAGGGTTAGCTAAGCAGTACCTGTCTGAGTTACAGACAGAAGCAGGTAAACACATCAACATCATGGTTGGTCGTACCCTGCAAATTGGGCAGGTTCCAGAGAACGCTCCTAAGATCGTTAAGAACGGACTATTTATCGCTTTCGTCGTTCAGGAGTAACCAATGAGCGTTAAAAAGTATATCATGCCCTTGGACTACACGGGCGA
>JBOFYP010000212.1:0-5232 GCA_051654725.1 Cetobacterium sp. | reverse complement strand
AATAGAAACTCTATTATAATTTCAACTATAGAAAACGAACAAACAACATATGTATATTTTAAAGGTACATCTGGAACAACAAACCTTAGACAAAAATATTTAAGATCTCAAAGTCTATGGAGCGAATCCAATATAACACCACTACTTCTTAATGAGTATGCATTAGAACTTTATCTTAGAAAGTTGGTGAAATAGAAATGAGAGAAACAGTTATATTATTTATAGTAGAAGGTAAAAATTAAAATATTTATAAAAAGCTTTTGTTTCAATCATTGATTTTATTCGGATTAATCAAAATTTAAAATTTTGAAAAATAGTATGTGACAATTTCTACCATTATATATTTTTATATGATAAAACAAACACTTGCTAAAAATATCTTAATACATTACAATTATAAGTAAATATATATAAACGGAGGCGAAAATGGACCAAAAACTTTATGAACTTGCTAAAAAAATTGAAAATTATAAAGAACGTGTTACCAATGAAGAAATGACTAAAACAGCATTTGTTATGCCATTTTTTGAAATTCTTGGATATGATACTCGAAACCCTTTTGAGTTTGTTCCAGAATTTACAGCAGATATAGCTGATTTAAAAGGAGAAAAAGTAGATTACGGTATTTTTATAAATGACGAAGTTGAATTTATTGTTGAATGTAAAAATTGGAAGGAAAATTTACTTAATCATGATAAACAACTTAATAGATATTTTAATGTTGTTGATTCACATATTGGAATATTAACTAATGGAATTCATTATAAATTTTTTACTGATTTAGAAGAACCAAATAGAATGGATAAAAACCCCTTTTATGAATTTAATATTTTAGATATCAACGAAAAAGATATTATTCAGCTTAAAAAATTTACGAAAGCAACTTTTGATAGACATAAAATTTTAGATACTGCTGAAGAATTAAAATATTTAACTCTTCTTAAAGGAAATTTAAAAACAGAATTTGAAAATCCTTCTGATGAGCTTATAAGCTGTATGTTAAATAACATATATGACGGTATTAAAACAGCTAAAATTAAAGAAAAATTCAGTCCTATATTAAAAAAAGCATTAAATGAATATTTCAATGATTTAGTAAGAGATAAATTAGAAACAGCATTTCAGTTTAAAGTTGAAAAACAAGAAGAAGAGATTATCGAAAATTCTAATGAAAGTATAAATGAAATTGTTGATAATAAAGCTCCTGTAACTACTGAAGATGAAATTATAGGCTTTTCAATAGTTAAATCAATTTTGTTAGATTCTATTCCAGAAATTAATAAAATAACATTTAAAGATACTTTAAGTTATTTCAGTATACTTTTTGAAGATAATACTAGAAAATGGATTTGTAGACTTTATTTTAATTCTCAAAATAAATATATTTCTTTCCCTGTTTTAGAGAATGGAGAAAGAACTTTAAAAGAAGAAAAGATTTCATTAGCTAATATATATGAAATTTCAAAATATAAAAATAGAATTCAAGAAATTGTAAATCTTTACATATAGATTTATATTATATTCGTTACAAGAAAAAAGAAATCAAAGATAATTTGGTTTCTTTTTTT
Source organism: Cetobacterium sp. (assembly GCA_051654725.1). Taxonomy (GTDB): domain Bacteria; phylum Fusobacteriota; class Fusobacteriia; order Fusobacteriales; family Fusobacteriaceae; genus Cetobacterium_A. The sequence goes on along the minus strand of JBOFYP010000212.1, from coordinate 3,664 downwards.
TCTTGTTTGTAATATTTACAGTATTTACAAGATTTACAGTTTTCCAATTGTTAATGAAATCAAGGCTTTATGATAGTATTGAACGGAAAGAATCCTCATTTCGACGGAAAGAATCCTTATTTCAGCGGAAACTTTCCTTACTTCAACGGAAACTTTCCTTATTTCGACGGAAAAATATATTTTATTTTTTCCGTTTTAGATGTATACTATAATTAGTATTATTTTTAAAGGAGATAAAAATGATTATGAAAAAAATTTCATTGAATAAACCAAACGAACTTATTGAGCTTGTAGGCACTCCAATATCAACTTTGGGAAGTTTAACATATAACTATATTTTGCATAAAGCTCAATTTTTAAAAACCAATAAAGTAGAAATATCAGCATCTGAAGTTTTTAAAGCTTTAGAAATGTCGGAAGATAAAGAAGAATTAATAAAAGTTTTGATTACATTAACAGAAAATAGAATTATAAGTAAAGATTCAAGAGGGAAAATTTGGGGAGTATTTAATTTACTATCTCAATGGGAAGAAAAAGAAGGAGTATTTAGTGTTCACTTAACAGAAAAAATATATACTACTGTTGTTGATCAAAAAGACTTATACTACACAACAATTCAATTAGTTGAACAAAAATCTTATAAGTGTAGTTATTCTATTATATTTTATGAAATTTTTAAGAAATATGAAAAAGTTAATATTCCAATTTTTGATGTAGAAGAATTAAAAGAGTTAACAGGAACTAAATTAAAATATAAATCTACGTATGATTTTAAGAGATATATTTTAGATAAAGCTTTATCTGAAATAAATGAAAAAAATAAACAATATAACTATTCATATATTGAGATAAAAGTTGGTAGAAAAACAAAAGAAATTAAATTCACTAAATCAGAAAAAAATGTAATTGATATTATCGAGAATGAAATTTCTGACAAAATTAAAAACAGTATCTTAAAAGCTCGTAAAAACAGATATATAGATACTAGTTATTCTCAGAAGGCTATGAATAAAATAATTCAGAGATATGATGAAAAGGATGTAGTAAAAGCTTTAAATGAGCTTTCAAAATATAACTCTGAAATAGTTAATTTTTCTAAAATACTAAATTCTAAAATAAAAGATATTATAGACTCTAAAAAAATTAAACCTAAAAAAGAAGTTGTAAAAGTAGTAGAGCCTAAAGTTGAGGTTTTAGAAAAAAGTGAGTTAGATCTTGAAAAAGAAAGATTGTCACTCGTTATATTTAAAACAGATTTATCAACGGGAGAAAGAATAATGTTGTTTGGTGAATTGTCAGCTATTCAAAGTTTAGAATCATTGAAAAAGTTAAAAAATAAAATTAATTATATGAAAAAATAATTCTAACTAAAAAAAGTGAGTGTGTAAAATTTCTACACACTTTCAAAGTTTTGTTTAAATATATTCAACAATCTATTTACTGTATTTACAATTTGAAAATAATTGAATTTTTTACAATAATTAACTGCGTATTTCTCATTAAATAGATTTCCATGCCCTATTGAACCTTTTACTAAATATTCATTGTAAAAATATTCATTTTTTGAATTTGTGTAAACTTTATATTTCAAATTTCCAGCACCTTTAGTAGTTTTCTCTTTTTCTAATACTTTTTTATCAATAAAATCAACCAATTCACTAATTAACTCTTTTAATTCTTCATCATTTATTTTCATTTTTCTTCCTTTATTAATATTTTTATTAATATTTTTTCCTAATTAGATGGTGACAGTTTGAAAAAAAAGAAGCTTTTCTTTAAAAAATATCACCATCTAATTAGGATTTTTCTAAAACTCATTTAGTCTAATGTAAACAACTATATACAATGTAAAAAATTTAAAAAGAAAAACATAATTTACTTTGAAAACAAAACTAAAGTGTTTAGGCATTCTAAATTTTAGGAGGTTTTTATGAAAAGATTGTATTTACTAACCTTTTTAGTTTTACAGCATTTTCCTTATATCCCACTACTTCAGTGGTGGGATATAAGGAACTGGAGTCGGAAGACTCCATATATTTTAATATAGTTGTTTCAAAAAAATTCAAATTATGAAACAAATGTGATATGCTATTAAAATGAACGAATATAGAAGAACAAGTACGACTGTATCATTAATTAATTATCATTTTGTATTTTGTCCAAGATATAGAAGAAAAATTTTTGACAATTCAAAAGTAGAAGATGTTTTTAAAAAAACTGTAATTGAGGTAGCAGAAAAGAACGATATTAAAATTCTAGCGATAGAATGCGATAGAGACCACGCACATATATTTGTGAATGCTCTACCTAAGTTTTCACCATCTGATATAATGAAAATATTAAAAGGGAATACTAGTATAGTATTAAGAAAGGAGTTTCCTCTATTATTAAAATCACCAAGCCTATGGACAAGAAGCTACTTTGTTTCAACAGCAGGTAGTGTATCTTCCGATACAATAAAACGATATGTAGAAAATCAAAAGAAAAGGGGGTGAAATAATGAATAAAGGGTATAAATATAGGTTTTATCCAACTGAGGAGCAGATAGAACAAATTGATAAAAATTTAAATGGAAATAGATATGTTTGGAATCAATTTCTAGCTATAAGAGAGTTTAGATATAAAGAGTTTAAATTAAAAATGAATTTTGCGAGTATGTGCCTACTATTAACTGTAGCTAAAGAATCAGATGAATGGTTAAAAGAAACAGATTCTAAATCACTTCAGCAAACTCTAAGACAGCTTGATGAATCTTATAGAAGATTTTTTAAAGGAGTGGCTAAATATCCAAAATTTAAATCTAAAAGAAACCTTAAAGAGAGTTATACAACAAAACCTATAATAGAAGAAAACGCTATAAAAATACCTAAATTAGGTGTAATAAATATAGAATTAAGTAGACAATTAAAAGTTGATAAAATAGGATTATGTACACTATCTAAAGAAGTAGACAGATACTATATCTCTTTTAATGTTGAAGTATCAACATTAAATAAATATTCAAAAACAGGTGGAGAAATAGGGATAGATGTTGGAATAAAAACATTTGCTACTATTAGTACTGGGGAGCAGTTTCAGATACCTAAAAAAATATGGAAAATAGAAAGTAGAATAGCAGTTCTTCAAAGAAGATTATCTAAAAGAGTAAAAGGAAGTTGTAATTATTTGAAATTAAAAAAAGCGATAAACAAACTATATTTTCAATTATCAAATATAAGAAAAGACTTTCAGCATAAACTTTCAACAGATTTAGTAAAAAGATTTGATGTAATAGCAGTAGAAGATTTAAATGTTAAAGGTATGATGAAAAATAGAAAATTAGCAAGAGCTATAGGGAGAGTATCGTTTTATAGTTTCTTTAATATGCTAAAATATAAATGTACTGAACATGGAAAAGAGTTAAAAGTACTTAATAGATGGTTTCCAAGTTCAAAAACATGCTCTTGCTGTGGTAATTATAAAGTAGATTTAAAATTAAGTGATAGGACATATAAATGTGATTGTGGATTAGAAATAGATAGAGATTTAAATGCAAGTATAAATATATTGGCAAATGCCTAAATACGAGAGGGGAGGACACCCCTTAAAGCTTGGTAAATATAGTTAGCTGTTAAAAGTAACTACTTCCCAAGAATCCCACTACTTTAGTTGTGGGAGTGTCAAA
>JBOFYP010000211.1:0-7908 GCA_051654725.1 Cetobacterium sp. | reverse complement strand
TTTTGATAGCTTTAATAAAGAGAAATTAGAAGAATTAGCTAAAGAGATGAGTAAAGTTACACAAGATGAAGCTAAAAAAAATCTTCCTGTAGAGCTTAAAATAAAGTTAGATTTAAACGCTCCTCTTAAAGATGAAGTTCTATACGAAAAAACATTTTAGATTGTAAAAAAGTAAAGAGCTAAGTTTCAGTTTCTGAAACTTAGCTCTTTTTTAGCCTTCACATACACATGGATAGTTTGGAGTTGGTTCATCACTTAGATATTCTTCTATCTTTTCTACGCCAACAATATTAATGACGTATTCCCACTCTTCAACAACTAAAGTTGGGGCTATTGTCACTTCTATTTTTTTACAAAGCTCTAAATTTTGACTCATTTTAATAATGTTAACGTCAAATCTAGAACTAAATAAACTTAAAACCTTTTTACTCTCATAACCATCATCTATAAATAATGTTTTTTTCATTTCCCCCTCCTCATCTCTATATACTTCATTATATCATCTACCACAAAAAATAAAAAAAAGAAATTTTCATTTTTTGTGGTATAATATAATGCTAGATAAAAATAATTTGTTTTGGGGGAGATTTCATGGATTTAAAAGCACTTTTAATTAAGGATTTAATAAATAGAAAAAATAAAGATAATAAATAAAGCGCAGATTTTATTAAAAAAACCAGTAATTATATACTTTGTAGTATATTAATCACTGGTTTTTTTTATAACTTAAAAATATCCGAGCTGTTTAAGTCTAAGTTTAAACGTTTCCTGCCAATTGTTTGGATGATTCCATCCAGCTTTTACATTTGTTGATTTTAAACGAATTGCACCTGCCTGAACTTTTAATTTTGTATCTCTTATTGTTGTATTACTATGTAAATTTAAGTATCCATTTACTTTTGATATACTTAAAATTGTTCTCGGATATACATATGCTGCATTTCCTTTTTTTCCAAATTCTACAACTGTATGATTCTGAAATTCCATCACAATTGCTTCAGCTATATTTTCATAGAATTTTATATCTACAATACAATGAGCATACTCTTTCCAAAACTCTGCTCTTTCAGGATCTCTTACATTTCTCGAGAATAAATCTTCTAACTTTTCTCTAAAGAACCATTTTTTAAATAATAGTTTTTGAGTTTCATTAAAGCTATTCCACTCTCTATTCTCTTTTTTAATTTCACCTAATTCTAATAGAATATTATAAAACCATAAATCTGTAACTAAACTAAATTTATAATTGAAATTTATGTATACATTTATTATATTTTTATAGATTTCAATTTTATCTTCTAAATTATTTATATTCTCTTTAAATAATTTAAGTAATAATTTGTTTAATTCTAAACTATTATTTTGAATAACTATTTTTATATAGTTACAAAAAATATTTTTTATAATATCGAAAAACAACTCTGTTGATCTTCCTATATGAAAATCCATTTCAAAGTCAAATAATGCTACTAAATATCTATTTACATTAAGAAGCAATTTTTCAGAAAAGAAATCTACAATATTTTTATCAGTATCTCTCAACTGAAGTAGTAAACTTGTTTTATTACTCATTTCATTATTCAAATTTGGAGTCGATTCCAATATTTTTCCTATTAAAAAATTAAGTGAATTTAATATATTAGCATTTTTATAATAAACTAAAATTGTATCATAAAAAATATCTAAATTTTTCATTCTCTCTAGCTGGAAGTACTCTTTAGAAATATTTCTCAATTTAGAAAAAAAACCTTCTAAACTATCTAACTTCAAATCAGATAGTAAATTTTTAACCTCTAAAATATTTGAAATTAATTTTACTAAATCTCCTTTTTTCAACTCGTTTTTTTTATAAAATTTCTTTAAAATAATTTTCAAGTGTGTATTACTAACGATTAAACTTTGAACCTCCCATTCCAAATCTATTTTTTCAGATAACTTTTTTAATTCTGTACATTTATATATATCTAAATTTAATATCTTTAATTTCATCATCTTAAACCACTATTTATTATTTTTTGAATCTCTTTATTTGCTTTTTCATCATCTAATTTAAACTGAAACTCTACTCTTCTACTTTTATTTTTATCTACATTTCCCGAAGCATCTTTTATCAATAATACTTTACTTCTTCCATTTGCAGTTATAATCTTTTGTAATTCACTTTTCCACTTAAAATTAGGCATCTCATCACTGTATATGAAATTAACAACACTTAGTGCTCTTCTTTGAGATAAATCTAAATTATATACATAGCTTCCTGTATTATCAGTATGCCCTTCTATTATAATTTGTGTAATATGCTCTCTTATTTTTTCATTACTAAAAAATACATCTACATATCTAGGAATAAATTCTACTAAGTAATTTTTACCTTCAGGTTTTAATTCAGCACTTCCTAGATTGAAAAGGATACTATCATCTAATTTTATATTTCCAGTTAAAGGATCAATATCTATTTTTAAGTTTTCTTGTTTAAACTTCTTAACGATTAATTTTATTATTTCTTGCTTTATTCCTACAACTTTTTTTAAGCTACCCTTTAAATTTTCAACCTGAATTTGTAATTGAATTAAGTCCTCTAGCATTTGCTCTTTTTCAGCTAATTTTTTATTAACGTTTAAAATTTGCAATACAAATAAGAGAACAAATATTATTAATGCTCCTGCCATCAAGTCTCCAATTGATAACCAGTAACTTGATTCTTCCTCTTCATTTTTTCTATTTCTACGAATCATTTAAATTACTCTTCCCCTTTTTGTTCTTGATTTAAAATCTCCACATGTTCCTCTATCATCTCTTTAGTTTCCAACATTATCTCTGTGAAATCTTCCATTTTTTCATTAAAATTAAGTAAAACACCATTAAACTTATTTATAACAGTTGAAAGGTTTCCATCATAATCAGTAAATAAATTAATCATACCTTTTTTAACTTCATTTGTATAATCTACTGTTACATTTTTTATAAATGAATTATACTCATTAGAATTTTCTCTTAAAATTCCTCTTAATTGTATAACCGTTTCTTCCAAATTAACTTTATAAATATCCAAATTATGAGATAAACTATAATTTATCTCTTTAAAACTATCCTCATAAGAGTTCCATAACTCTTGAACTGATTTTTCAGCATCTAAAATATCTTTTGAACTATCTAATAATGTAGTTGCTACTCTCATCACATCTTTATTTTCTTCTAATATTTTAATACTACTATCCTGTGAAGTTGCTAAAACTGTTAAAACGTTCTCTAAATTAGAAGAAGTCTGTTCATATTTTTGAGCTACTTCTGAAACTTCTGATACAACTTTGTATAAATTGGTATTTATATTTTCCATTGTATCATTGAAATCTACTTTTAAATTAATTGTTTCAACTATTACATCTGAATATGAATCTTTTAACTCTGCCAATTCATTTATTGAATTTTGAACTTCATCTTTAAAAATTAACATTTTTTCTGAATTTTCTAAAAATACCTCTGAAATGGTATCTAATGAATGAGTTAAATTCCCCATAAAGTCTTCATTAAACACTTTATCTAAAGCATCTGATAAACCATCTTTAAAATTACCACCTATGTTATTTGAAAATTCACCAATACTTTTATTTAAACTTTCTGACATCACTTCTATTTGATTTGTAAGTGTTTCAGTCATTTTACTATTTGAATTTTTTATCCCTTCTAAAGAATCTATTATTTTATCAATTGGATGTTTTTCTGAACTTTTAATTTTAAATTTATTTGCTTCATTTTTTATTTTAGTAATTATTTTTTCTATCTCACTAAAGTAAAAATTAATCCAGAATGAAAATAATATTGAAAATCCTAATCCAAATAAACTTGTATAAAAAGCTGTTTTAACACCACTTAAAAGTTCTCCTACTCCACTTTGAATAGAATCTACATTACTCAAGTCAAGCTGTGATAAACCTATTGAAAGACCATAAAATGTTCCCAACATCCCTAACCCTAATATAATCTGTGGAATATGTGCAAACAATCTATATCTTATTTCATCTTTATATAAAATATCAAAGTTTATAAAATAATCTGGATCTATAGTTTCGTATTTTTCTTTTAAAGTTTCTATATATTTCTTCCATGCTTTTTTTATTGTAGAATCCTTTTCAATTATCTCTATACTTTTATTAAAATCATAGTAGTCATCTATCTCTTTAATATTTTTTTCAAATAATACAAAATTTCCAATATTTTTATAATCTCTACATATTCTAGTAAAAATACTAGCTAAAAATATTACAGACATTATTAAAAAGAATAATTCATTTGAAGAGAAAGTATTTTCCCTATAAATAATTCCATCTACCCCTTCTTTTAAAAGATTATCTTTTAAAAGTTCTTGATATTCAATTTCAAAATTCTCTATTAAAAATAAATCTTTCAATTCTTGTTCACTAATATTTTTATCTCTATTTTTGTATAAAATTGAAATTATTTTTTTTTGATTTTGGTTTAAAGAGCCAAAAGTTATATCTTCATTCTGTTTCAAAATATCTTTTGATAGCTCTTTAACTTTGTTATATATTTTTAAACTATTTAAAGCGATATCCATATTTTCTTTTGATACAGAACTGTCTAAGTATAAATTTTCTAACTCTTGCTTTGTTAAAACTTTTTCATTTTTTAAATTTTGATCTAAAATTTTTAATATTGTATTTTCATTTGGTAACGTTTGTTTTATAGATCTACTCTCTGTTTTCATAACAATATTATCTCTAGAGCTGATTCGAATAAGACCTTTTATCTCTAAATTATTCAATGCTTCTAAATATTTAATTCTTGAATGTGATTCTTGTAAATATAATTTTTTCAATCCACTATATGATAAAATACCATTTTCTTCCAAAATATTAACAATTAATTTTTCTCTCACTTCAACTGCTATAGATTTAGAAATGTTTTCATCTATCGAAAAATAACTTTCATTTTTAATCTCTATAACTTCTTTATTAAATAACTCTTCTAAAGTTTTGTAATATTTTTGTTTTTTTAAATAATTTTCTTCTACGCTATTTTTAGTTTGTCGATCGTTTACTATACTCAAAATTTTTGATTTATTTGATGTTCTCAAAAATGAATAACCAATAAAAATCAAAACTATTAACATAAAAACAGAAGCTATACTCATATTCTTTATTGTTAAATATTTTGTAATTTTTGATATTGATTTTGTAATTTTTTGTTTCATTAAAACTCTCCTCATCACTTTATATTATTATTAAAATTTTTATTAACTTGAAAATAGACTATATATTATACTATTAATTTCACTAAAAACCGAGATTTTTTTTAATTTCCACAAAAAAAAGCTCTGCACACAAAATGCAAAGCTCCCTTAATTATACTCCTTTCATAGTTTCTCTTAGCTTAGAAAATTTAGAGTTATAAGGTATCAATTTATCATGCTGAAGCCTTCCTACTATGATTGAAGGATGAATTTCTAATTCTTTAGATTTTTTCAATAAATATTCTTGTGTTAAATTTAAATCTTTCATATTTTGAATAATTTTTTTATATTCTTTTAAAGGAATTAATGAATTTTTTGAAAATTCATCTGCCTCTATTTCTTGAGAGTTATTTTCAGTTTCTAGTTCATCGTTTATATATATTTTCTTTTTACCGTGTTTCAATATATGTCCTAATTCATGAAAAAGATTAAACCAAAACACATCTAGCTTTTTGCCTTTTGAACTTATTATTACCATAACCTTATCTCCCATCCACTTAGTAACTCCACTTACATAAGTTTTAGGAAGATGATCTAAAATTATCAATCCTATTCCACAATTTTTCAATAAATTTTTAATTTCAATTATTGTATTTTCATTATTATTTTGAGATAATTTTTTTATTTTATCTATATTTTGTTTTAATAAAGACTCGTTAAAGCTATCTAGTTCTATATCTCTGAATAAAAGTTGTCCCTGTTTAATCCAAGTCAACATAGAGAATATACAAAATTCTTTTTCATCATTTCTTCTATAACTTAAGCTCAAAACTTGTTTTTCAACATTTTGTAGTGATTTCATATTTGCTACTCCAAAATATTTTCTAAAAGCTATAACCAATTCTGAATCTAAATATTTTTTTGGAAGAGTTATCCACCTTTTTTTCAATATCTCTTTTACAGGAAAACTATCAATATACTCTACTTCTTCAGATAAACCTTCAAGTTCTTCTATTCTAAAGAGTTGCTCTCTATACTCCGATTCTAAGTTATTCCAAACTGATGAAGGAATTCCTAAAACCATCTCTAATTTTATAGCTGTTTCAGGAGTTATTACAGCTTCTCCATTTATTATTTTACTTATATGTTTTTCAGAAAATCCCATTCTTTCTGAAAACTCAGATTGAGTCATTCCCAAAAAATCTAACTCATCTTTTATTGTAACACCTGGTGAAATTGCTACTATATCGTCTTTTATTTTATACATTTTTCCTCCTAATGATAATCTACAATTTCTTCTATGGTAATTATTTTTATTTCACTTAACTTTCCATTTTTTTCTACAGCTGTAAAAATCATTCGATAGTTACCATTTAAAGATAATGCGTATTCTCCTTCTCTATCTCCTTTTAATGCATGCAGTCTCATGCTTCTGATAGCTATTGCTTCCTCTAAATTACTCACTGCAAGTAGTTGCTTTATTCTTAAATGGATTTTTTCTGCTAAATCTCCATGTTTTTTCTTAGCTTCTTTCATACTTTGACATACTTTTTCTATTTTAGAATCTCGATATTGTATTTCCATTACTCACCTCACTCACCTTCATTATATACTATTTCATTTATTTTCTCAAATTTTATTTACCTATTAGGTAATTTTTTAGTTAATATAAAAAAGCTCTGCATACAAAATACAAAGCTCCATACTTAATTCAAATTTTTAGCATCCATAATTTTACGAAGCTCTTCAAAGTAAGCACTCGTGAACAGCCATAAAACTGTATAATATACTGCACCTATAAGTGTTAAAAATATAGCTCTTTTAAAATTAATAGGGTCAAACTTAGTCAAAGTTATTGAAAGTTGAAATAGTGTTCCAATAATACCTATAGATAATATAACTCTTGGTATACTACAGAATAGGTTATATCTTATTTTAGATTTATATGATTTCACAAAATCTATCTCATCTTCAGAGTCGTTTATCTTTTTAATATGAATCGAATCTCTTATAACTCTTATACCTATTGCTAAAAAGTATAGTGCTGTCATTCCAGAAAAGAATAATTTATTAGCTGATAAGTTCATAAAATATCTTTTATTGGCAACTTTTCTACTATAAAACTCTAAAACATTCCAACCTTTTAAAGCTACAGCTACACCTATAGTTAATGATACTAAAACTATCAGCACCATTATTATATTTCTTTTCAATTCTACCTGCTGTTTCTTTTTCTGGATTGGTTCAGACTTTTTAGCAGCACTCTTTGATTCATTTTCCAATCTTTCGAAAAGCTCATTTATCGAATAATCCTTATCTCCAAATTGTTTTTCTTCTAATACATCTTTTTTCATCTTATCTCCTGTTACAGTTATCTTTATGGATAACTATGATTTTTATTAATTTTTTTCTGAAAAATATTATTATTAATATAGTGATTTATCAGTGTTTCTCTACTGTGAAGGAGAAGTTTAATAAAAAAGCTACTTCATGTTTTATACAATAAAGTAGCTTTTGAATATTAATTTTATTTTAAAGGCTTCATTTTCCCAACTTGAACAGGGAAAAGTGTTCCACTTATATTATCTTTTTTAAATACATAAAGTCCACCTGTTGCTAAATCTACACCCAATCCAATTAGTCCACCTAAAAATATATTACCCTTTACTTATCAGTATAAACAATACTTTTGATGTTTTATAATTACAATTATATCA
>JBOFYP010000210.1:0-2417 GCA_051654725.1 Cetobacterium sp. | reverse complement strand
CTTCTTTTATAACTTTTCAATATTTAGAAAATTTGATGTTACAATATCCTAAAATAAATTTTATTTATATTCCATGGTTACCTGAAGAAAAAATAAAAATAGAAACATATCAGAATTTTTCTTCATTAAACGTATAATTTCAACAAAAAAAGAGCTAGAAGTGAGAACCTAGCTCTTTTTCATATTTCTATAACTTTATTAATCTAAAGTTACTTTTAGATATTTTGAATAACCATTTTCATATCTTTCACTTAGTATTTTTTCATAAAATACTATAAACTCCTCATAACACTCTAAGAACATTTTCCCCTCTAAAGAAAGTCTAAGTTTATAAACTGTGTAACCTGAATACAATTCATCTCTATCAATTACCATTCCATATTTATCATAGCACTCTATCTCTTCAAAAAGTTCCTCTGAAGTCTTTGCTTTAACATTTGAAAAAAATTCTAATATTTCATTTTCTTGATTCTTATATTCGTTAGAATCTTGAATATAGTCTTTTAAAAATTTTAATTTCGTATCTTCTAACTCTTTTAAATTTATATATTTTGGATAATACTCATAGCTTGATTTTTCATCTTTTTTTATCTCATGGAACATTTCAGGAAATAAATTTTTATAATCACTTTTTATATATCCTCTCTCTAAAGACTCATCCAATTTTAATTTTGTTGATATTTTGATTATTATTCCTGTTTCTAAATATTGCCCCATATATTCACATCCTTTTTTTTGATATTATACCATCACTCTATATTCTTTTACAGTGAACTACCCTACCCTAATAGAGGGTGGGGCTTCGTGGGAAGTATCTGACTCACGTCGGATATATTAATCACGCTCTGCGGGTAGTTCCTACCCTGAATATATTACAAATTTCATAGTTTTTAAAACATATGTCTGATGTCACCTACAAAATTCAAGTTTTGCGGTCAACAGATATTGTATATCACCTTGAATGTCAATGCTTGGCTTTTGCTCTTTTCAAAGTGGGTCGCATACTGTGAATATTTTACGAGACAACAGAATTACTTGTCTCAACTCCATATATTCAGTTGTTAAAGTTCATAGAAACTATGCCTTTATGGCATAGTTTATTCTATCAAAATCCTGTTATTTCCATATTTTTATTTTTTTAATTTAATCATTTTTAAACGACTTTCAATTCTATTAAGAGATTTTTTCAATCCATTATTTTTACTATTTTCTAAAAATAAATCTACCTTATTTGAAGAAATAATAAAAGCTAAATTTTTATTTTTGGAATTTAATTTCATATTAATTTTCTCCTTTCATAAATAAATATTAAAAAATTATATCATATATTATATCTATTGTATACTTACTTTTTCTAAATTTCAAAGCTTAATCTCTTTATTATTACAACAAAAAGAGCTAAAAATCTCTTTTCAGCTCAGTATATCCATCTATTTCCATACATCTCATTATAATATTTCTGGTAATCACCAGAAGCTACCTCTTCTACATTTATAACATAATCTATATAAAATTAGATGGGCGGCGTATCCATCATATCTGGTTACTCTATTTTAGAGCGTGCAGGGTGCCTTTCCTGCTTGTTAATTTTATACATTTCATGTTACTACCTCTGCCGTATAAAGGCTTCTACTCTCTAATCTTGTCGCTAAGGACCTTTATTACTATATAAATTTATACTTTACCTTTTTTATTATATCCAAACTTCAGCCCACTTATATTAGAAAAAGAGAGCATAAACTCCCTTTTCAACCTTTCTCTTATGGTAGAAAGTAACCTTTTATATATACTTATTGTACCTTATATTGCTATAATTGTCTAGCAAATACTTTTTTTACAAAAAGATCTGAAAATCTCTTTTCAGCTCGAATTTATCTATCTATTCCCATACATCTCATTATAATATTTCTGATAATCACCAGAAGCTACCTCTTCTACCCAAGCTTGGTTATCTAGGTACCATCTGATAGTCTGCTCTATACCTTCTGTAAATGGTGTTTCAGGATACCATCCTAAATCTGTTACTATCTTTGTTGGATCTATAGCATAACGTGCATCATGACCTAAACGGTCTTGAACATAAGTTATTAACCCATAATTGATATTTTCTAAATCAGTAGTTAATACAGCTCTATAATGAGGCTCATCATTCATAATTCTAGCTATAGTATCTATAGTCAATTTAACTATGTTGATGTTCTGCTCCTCGTTAAAGCCACCTATATTATATATCTCATGAGCTGGTGCATTTGATATAACCATATCTATTCCTTTACAGTGATCCATAACATAAAGCCAATCACGAACGTTGTCACCCTTTCCATAAACTGGTAAAGGTTTTCCAGCTAGGATATTTTTAATGATTAATGGTATCAACTTTTCAGGGAAATGATAAGGTCCATAGTTATTACTACATC
>JBOFYP010000209.1:0-9563 GCA_051654725.1 Cetobacterium sp. | reverse complement strand
TGATTGGCAACGATAGCTATGGAGGTACACCCAGTAACATTTCGAACCTGGAAGTTAAGCCCATAAACGCTGAAAGTACTTGGGGGGCAGCCCCCTGGGAGGATAGGAAGTTGCCAATCTTTTTTTTATACCCAAAAATTTGAAGGAGGTTTATATGTCTGTACAAAAAAAAATAAAATTAATATATAATCCTGTTTCAGGTGGTGGAAAAATATTAAAAGAATTAGATAAAATATTTTCAATATATCAAGACTATGGTTATATTGTGGATGTATTTCGAATTTCTAAAAGCTGTAAAAAAGAGGATATATTAGAAAATATAGAAGATTATAATCATTTTTTAATATCAGGTGGAGATGGAACTATAAATAGTTTTGTGAATATATTAAAAAAAAATAAGAAAGATATTCCAATAGCAATATTACCAACAGGAACAGCTAATGATTTTGCAAATGTTATAGGAATGCCAAAAGATATAGAAAAAGCATGTAAAAAAATTCTATCATCAGAGTTTAAAAGTATAGATTTAGGTAAAATTAATGACCAATATTTCATTAATATAGCGAGTATAGGTATTTTTTCAAAAGTGTCTCAAACAACAGATAGGACTATGATTAAAACTTTAGGTAGATTAGCATATGTTCTAAATGGAATAAAAGAGATGGCAAAAGTAAAAAAAATGAAATTAATATTAGAAAGTGATGAATATACGGCTATGATAGATGTTTTATCAATTTTAATTTTTAATGGTAAAAGTGCAGGCAACTTTGAATTAGCATATAATGCTAAATTAGATGATGGTTACTTTGATGTATTAGCATTAAAGCCAGATTTTTTAATAGATGTTCCAGAAATAAGTGCGGCATTGGCAACAAAAACACATCTAGAAAAAAATATTCATTCAGTTAAATATTTTAAAACAAAACATATTAAGATAGTAGGAATAGAAAATTACTCAACAGATATAGATGGTGAAGAGGGGCCAAAACTACCAATTGAGATTGAATGTATACACAAAGGTTTAAAAGTTTTAGGAATTAGTTAAAAAAAAATTGAAAACAGTACTAAAAAAATGCTAAAATATAGAGTCTAAATTAAAAAAGGGGATGAAATATTGAAAACATTTAATCAAGTTTTAGTAGATTGTTTAAAAAATATAAATATAACTCTTCCAAAAGATATATTTGTAGAAAATATTCAAATGGATAGTAAAAATGTTGATAAAAATTCATTATTTATAGCTATAAATAATGGAAACAATTATATATCTGAAGTACTAAAAAAAGAAGTGAAATTAGTAATCGCAGATAGAGATGTTCCAGAGTTAAAGAATAAAAATGTTATAAGAGTAGAAAATAGTATAAAATTTTTACAAAATTTAGCAAAAATGTATAGAGAAAAATTAAATGTTAAAGTGATAGCTATAACAGGCAGTGAAGGTAAGACAACAACAAAAGATTTAATAGCAGGTGTTTTATCAGAAAAATTTGAAGTTTTAAAAACTTTAGGTAATCACAATAATCATATAGGCTTACCTTTTACAATTCTTCAAATTAAAGATAGTCATGAAATAGCTGTTTTAGAGATGGGAATGAGTAATTTAGGAGAGATAGATTTATTGGCTAAAATAGCACAACCTAACTACGGAGTTATAACAAATATAGGAGATTCTCATTTAGAATTTTTAAAAAATAGAGATAATGTATTTATAGCTAAGACAGAACTTTTAAAATATGTCAAAACTGATAAAACATTACTTTTTGGAGATGATCCATATTTTAAATCAGTAAATGGAATTAAAATAGGTTTCAATGAAGAAAATGATTATGTCTTAAATAATTTAAAAGAAGAGTATGAGGGTGTTTATTTTAGTTTGAACAAAGATGAATATTTCATCACTTTAAATGGTGCGTATAACACTATAAACGCTTCATTTGCAATAGTTTTAGGAAAAATGCTTCAAATGTCTTATACTGAGATTAAGAACGCTTTAGAAAATGTTAAAATAACAAGTATGAGATTTGAAAAAATAGAAAAAAATAGAATTTTATATATAAATGATGCTTACAATGCAAGTCCAGTATCTATGAAGATGGCTTTAAAAGCATATTCATCACTACCATTAAATAAAAATAAAATTGTAATATTAGCAGATGCTCTTGAACTCGGAGAAAAGGAGATAGAACATCATGTAGAAATTTTACAAGAAGCTTTAAAATATGATTTTTATAAAATATTTGTCTACGGTCAAAGAATGGAAAAAGCTTTAAATATATTGAATGATAGTAGAATAATTCATTTTAATCAAAAAAATAATATTAAAATAGAACTATCTAAACTTGATAATATAGGGGTATTATTAAAGGGATCTAGAGGAATGAAGTTAGAAGAAATAATTATGTAGTTAAAGGAGAAAGAGGGATGCTATATTTATTGGCAGAGTATTTTCCACTTTTAGAGGGGCTTAAATCGATATATTTAAGAAGCTTTTTAGGGTTTATACTAGCATTTTTAGTTGTTTTAGTAACAGGAAAACCGTTTATACAGTTTTTAAAAGTTAAAAAATTTGGAGAATCAATAAGAGAAGAGGGTCCAGTAAGCCATTTTTCTAAAAAAGGAACTCCTACAATGGGTGGAATTTTAATAATATTTGGGACTTTATTAGTATCTCTTTTAATAGGAGATTTGAAAAATAAGTTTTTAATACTTATGTTTATTACAACAATTTTATTTAGTAGTATTGGATTTATAGATGATTATAAAAAGTTTACGGTAAATAAAAAAGGATTATCTGGAAAGAAAAAATTATTAGGACAATGTTTTATATCTATAATAATTTGGTACTTTATAAAAGAATTTGGCTTAACAGGTAATAAAATTTTAGATTTATCAGTTGTTAATCCTGTATATGTAAATAGTAGCTTATACTTAGGTGGAGGATTAATGTTACTGTTTATATCATTAGTTCTTATGGGAACTTCAAATGCCGTAAATATTACTGATGGATTAGATGGTTTAGCTATAATGCCTGTGGTTATAGGTGCTACAATATTGGGTATAATAGCTTATTTTACGGGACATATAGAGTTAAGTAGTCATCTTAATTTACATTATATAGCTGGAATAGGTGAAGTTTCAGTATTTTTATCAGCTTTAATAGGAGCTGGACTAGGATTTCTTTGGTATAACTTTTATCCTGCTCAAATTTTTATGGGAGATACAGGCTCTTTGACTTTAGGTGGAATATTAGGAGTTGTAGCGATTCTTTTAAAACAAGAACTATTACTTCCAATAATAGGTGGAGTATTTGTTTTAGAAGCGGTATCTGTTATACTTCAAGTAGGTTCATTTAAGATGAGAGGAAAAAGAGTATTTAGAATGGCTCCAATTCATCATCATTTTGAACTAGCAGGATTACCTGAAACTAAAGTTACTATGAGATTTTGGATTGCAGCATTGTTTTTAGGTATGCTAGCATTAGGAATAGTAAGATTAAAAGGAATATTATAAAAAGACCACAGTGAAAATCACTGTGGTTTTTGTCGTTTAAAAATAAGGGGGGACTAGCAAATGAAAAAAGCTATAGTTTTTGGAGCAGGAATTAGTGGTAAAGGTTCACAAACAACTTTAGAGCATATGGGTTATGAAGTTTTTTTGATAGATGATAAAATAGGAATATCTTCTGAAGAGGGTTTAAATATATTAAAAAATGAAAAAATAGAAATTTTCATAAAAAGTCCAGGAGTTCCTTATACAGAACTAGTTCAGAAATCGTTAGAGCTCAATATAGAGGTTATAGATGATATAGAGCTTGGTTATAGATATAAAATTTCAAATGGCATTAAAGGTAAAATTATAGCGATAACAGGAACAAATGGAAAAACAACAGTGACATCTAAAATTGCAGAACTTTTAGAAAGTTCAAATTTTAAAGCTAAGGCTTGTGGAAATATTGGGTTTTCATTTAGTCAAACAATTATGGAGAATCCAGAATTAGATTTTTATGTTTTAGAAGCAAGTTCTTATCAATTAGAAAATATAAAAGAGTTTTGTGCTGATATTGCAATGGTAATAAATTTAACTCCAGATCATTTAGCTAGATATAGAGATTTAGATCATTATTATGACACAAAGTTTAATATAGGAAAAAATCAAAAGGAAAATGATTATTTTATAGTAAATACTTCATGTGTTGAAGTTTTAAAAAGAGTGAATAAAATTTCTGGAAGAAAATTTTATTCTGGGTTAAATTATACTGATTCAAAAGAGAGTGTTTATTCTGAAGAAAACAGTGTAATGTATAACGATGAATTTATATTAGATAAAAATTTAGCGTCTTTAAAGGGAAAACATAATTTAGAAAATATACTATTCATAGTTTCGGTTGGTAAAATATTAAATATTAAAACAGAAATAATAAGAGAATTTTTATATACTACAAAAAATTTAGAGCATAGAATGGAAAGCTGCTTAAATTATGGAGAGGTTGAATTTATAAATGATTCTAAAGGAACAAATATCGATTCAACAAAATTTGCTGTAGAAGCATTTCAAAATCCTATCCTAATTTGTGGTGGTTATGACAAAAAGTTAGATTTATATCCATTAGAAGAGCTTATAAAAGATAAAGTAAAGGAAGTTTACTTAATAGGTGATATTGCCAACGAAATTGAAAAAGGCTTAATTCAAATTGGATATTCTAAAAATAAAATACACAATTTAAAAACACTAAAAAATGTTATGGAAGATTTAAAATCAAAATTAACTAAAAACAAAAAAGAAATAATACTGTTCTCACCAGCAACTTCAAGTTTTGATCAATTTAAAAATTTTGAGGAAAGAGGTAGATTTTTTAAAGATCTTGTAAAAAATTATTTCGGTTAGGAGAAAGATTATGAAAAAAATAATGATAACAACAGGAGGAACAGGAGGACACATCTATCCTGCTTTGGCTGTTGGAAAAAAGCTTTTAGATAGAGGGATGGAAGTAGTATTTGTAGGAAGTTCTAGTAGAATGGAAAAAAATATAGTTCCAGAAGAGGGATTTAAATTTTTAGGAATAGATATATTTCCTTTTCAAAATTTAAAAAAATTACCATCAAATATTAAAGGTTTTTTACAAGCAATAAATATTGTAAGAAAAGAGAAACCAGAAATAATAATAGGATTTGGAAATTATATATCAATTCCAGTATTATTAGCAGGATTAATTTTTGGAAAGAAGATATATTTACAAGAACAAAATGTAGATTTAGGAATGGCAAATAAACTTTTTTATAAAATAGCAAAAAAATGTTTTTTAGCATTTGATATAACTTATGAAGAGATGTCTGTTAAAGATCAACATAAATTCTCTGTAACTGGAAATCCTTTGAGAGAAGATATATATGCAATGGATAAAGAGGTTGAAAGAGAAAGATTAAAAATAGGAAAAGATGAAAAAGTTCTTCTTATAACAGGAGGAAGCTTAGGAGCAGCATCCTTAAATGAAGCGGTTATTAAAAAGTTAAAAGATATTTACAAAGATAAAAGCATAAGAATATACTGGGCTACTGGAGATAAAAACTTCAATGAAATAAATGAAAAATTGGTTGATCAACAGATAAAAATGAGCGATATAATAAAACCATATTTTAATAATATGATAAACATTATGGCAGCAGCAGATTTAGTTGTATGCAGAGCAGGAGCTTTAACAGTTTCAGAGATAATTCAACTTGAAAAACCTTCAATTTTGATACCGTATAACTCAATAAAAGTTGGGCAGTATCAAAATGCAAAAATAGTTTCAGATAATGAAGCTGGGCTTTTATACAGTGATAGTAAAGCAGATGAAGCAATTGAAAAAGCTTTAGAACTTATAAAAGATGATGAAGAGTTAAACAAAATGAGTAAAAAAGCAAAAAATCTAAAGAAAAGCAATGCAGCAGAAAAAATTGTTGAATGCTTAGACATATGGAGGAAATAATGGAAAAAATATATTTTATTGGAATTAATGGTATAGGAATGAGTGGATTAGCTAAAATAATGAAATTAAAAGGATATGATGTACACGGGGCTGACCTTTCTAGAAATTATGTGACAGAAGAGTTAGAAAGTTTAGGAATTACAATATATCCAGAGCACAGTGCTGAAAATGTATATGGAGCAAATTTGGTTGTAGCATCAAGTGCAATAAAAAAAGATAATCCAGAAATACAGAAAGCAAATGAATTAGGAATAAAAATAATAAAAAGAGGAGAACTGCTATCAATTCTTATGAATAAAGAGAAAGGAATTGCTGTAGCTGGAACTCATGGAAAAACAACAACAAGTTCAATGCTTGGTTCAGTTCTTTTAGAGATTGACCCGACAATAGTTGTAGGAGGAATACTTCCAGAGATTGGTTCTAATGCTAGATGTGGAAAATCAGATATTTTTGTAGCAGAAGCAGATGAGAGTGATAACTCGTTTTTACATCTAACACCAGAAATTTCAATAATAACAAATATTGAAGCAGATCATCTTGAAAATCATGGTTCTTTAGAAAATATAAAAAAATCATTTAGACAATTTATGGACCAAACAAAAAAATTAATTTTAGTTTGTGACGACTGTCCAGAAACACTTGAAATGATAAAAGATAGAAAAAATATAAAAACATATAGTATAAAAAATAAAACAGCTGATATAATAGCTACAGATATTAAAGTAGAAGATTTTAAAACTAAATTCACAGTATCTATAGAGGGAGAAGTTTTTGGACAGTTTGAATTAGCTATCCCAGGAAATCATAATATTCAAAATGCTTTACCTGTAATATATTTAGCTAAAATATATGGAATAAAAGAGGAAGTTATTGCAGAAAAATTACTTAAATTTAAAGGTGCAAAAAGAAGATACGATATATTGCATAGTGATAAAATAAGAATAATTGACGATTATGCACATCATCCAACAGAAATAAAAGCAACAATTCAAGGTGCAAAAACAATTGAAAAAAATAAAACAGTTGCTATTTTCCAGCCACACAGATATAGTAGAGTTAACTTTTTATTAAATGATTTTAAAGACAGCTTTGAAGGTGTAGACGAGGTTATTTTAATGCCTGTCTATAGTGCTGGAGAAAAAAATGATTTTGGAGTGACATTAGAGATATTGAAAGATAAAATTGGTCACAAACATTGCATAATAATTGAAAAAAATGAAGAGATTGAAGAAATTGTAGAGACAGAAAAAGAATCAGCTACATTTTTATTTATGGGAGCGGGAAATATTTCAAATTTAGCTCATACAATAGCTGAAAACATAGGGAGAGTAAGAAATGAAGTTATATAAAAATCATCCGATGAAAGAACATTCATATATGAAGATAGGTGGAGTTGCAAAAGAGTTTATAGAGGTAGAAAATAGAGAAGAGCTTTTAAATGTTGTTAAAGAAAAACAAAAAGTATTTATTTTAGGAAATGGAACAAATACTCTTATAAATGATGGAACTCTAGAAACAATCTTTGTATCTTTAAAAGCTATAAACCATATAGAAGAAAAAGGTGAAAATGTTGTAGAGGTTGGAGCAGGATTAGATTTTTCTGATTTAGTAGATTATATGGCAGAAAAAAATTACTCGGGATTAGAAAATTTAGCAGGAATACCAGGAACAGTTGGTGGACTTGTATTTATGAACGGTGGAGCACATGGAACAGAGATATTTGATAAAATAATATCTGTTGAAATAATTGATGAAAATAATGAATTAAGAAGAATAGATAAAGATAAACTTAAATTCTCTTATAGAGTAACAGAGATAAAAGAAAAAAGATGGGTTGTAGTGAGTGCAACATTTAAATTTGATACTGGATATTTAGGTGAAATAGTAGAAAATCATAAACTAAAAAGAAGTCAAAATCATCCTCTAAATGAACCAAATTTAGGAAGCACTTTTAAAAATCCAGAAGGTTATTTTTCAGCTAGATTAATAATTGAATCAGGGCTTCAAGGTGAAATAGTTGGAGGAGCACAAGTTTCAATGGTACATCCTAACTTTGTAGTAAATAAAGGAGATGCTAAATTTACAGACATTATAGAGATAATTAGAAGAGTAAAAAATGGAGTAAAAGAAAAAACAGGAATAGAGTTAGAAGAGGAAATCATAATAGTAAGAGACTAGGAGGCTTAAGGTGAAAATAGCAGTTTTTATGGGTGGAATTACATCAGAAAGAGAAATTTCTCTAAGAAGTGGAGCAGCAATACTAAATAGTTTGTTAGCACAAGGATATGATGCATATAAAGTGGATTTAACTAAAGATAACTTAGTGTCAGCTTTTACAGATAATAAATATGATATTGCATACTTAGCTCTTCATGGTGAATATGGTGAAGATGGAAGAGTTCAATCAATTTTAGATATGTTAGGAAAGAGATATACTGGTTCAGGAGTTACTGGAAGTGCAATAGCAATGAATAAAATATTAACAAAAATTATAGCTAAAGATTTAGGGATAGTTATGGCAAAAACTTTTGATAATATAGAATCTATAGAAAGTTATCCAGTAGTTATAAAGCCTGCTAAAGAGGGTTCAAGTGTTGGATTGTATATATGTAATACAAAAGAGGAAGCTGAAAAAGCTTATGAAATACTTCTTGATAAAGAACCTTTAATAGAGGAATTTATAAAAGGAGAAGAACTAACAGCTGGAATTTTAAATGGGGAAAAATTAGGTGTCGTTAGAATTAAACCAAAATCAGGATTATATGATTATGAATCTAAATATACAGTTGGAAAAACAGAATATGAGTGCCCAGCTCAAATAGATAAGGATGTATATGAAGAAGCTTCAGAAGCAGCTAGAAAAATTCATGAAAAATTAGGATTAAAAGGTGTTACGAGAAGTGATTTTATATTAAAAGATGGAAAAGTTTATTTCTTAGAGGTTAATACTTGTCCTGGAATGACAGAAACAAGTTTAGCTCCAAAATTAGCATCATTAAAAGGTTATACATTTAATGATTTAACTAAGATTATGATTCAAAGTTGCTAATAAGAAAATATATGAAATAACAGGGAGCTAATTAATAATTAACAAAAAAATTGACAAACAACCTCAAATATATAAAAATGTATACGAGGTGATGAAATGAAAAAATATATAAAACCAAAAGAAGCATCTGAGTTTTTAGGTGTTTAAGTCAAAACGCTACAGCGTTGGGATAAAGAAGAGAAATTTAAAGCTTTTAGAAGTCCAACTAGTAGAAGATATTACACTAAAGAGCAACTTTTTGAATATCAAGGATTAGGAAAAAACGATAAAAAAAGTGTTATATATACAAGGGTTTCTACTTCAAATCAAAAAGATGTTTTAAAGGTGAGATAGACACAATATATGTTTCTCATAAAGACAGGTTTGTTAGGTTCGGTTTTGAATGGTTCGAAAATTTCGTTAATAAATTTGGAACTAAAATTATTATAGTTAATAATGATATTTTCTCTCCAAACGAAGAAGTTGTACAAGATATAATATCTATCCTACACGTCTTCAGTTGTAGAATATATGGATTAAGAAAATACAAAAAGGCTTTAGCTGATG
>JBOFYP010000208.1:0-7779 GCA_051654725.1 Cetobacterium sp. | reverse complement strand
ATTTTAGTTTCACCTCCTATTTTTATTTTCTAAAAACATTGTAACATATTTTTCAATACAAAAAAAGATACTTTCTTCATTTTTTTGAAAAAAGTACCTTTTTTATTAAAATTTCTTATTTAGTAGCTGAGTAGTTACGATTATTTTTAAAAAAGGCAACTTTAATGTTTAACATTAAAAGTTGCCTTTTTAGTTATTTAATTCTAAATATTAATTAAGCTATCTTAACAGAAGAAATTAAGAAAAATTCTTCTCCATCATATTCAGCTCTTTCAACATCTAATTTAACATTTTGACTAAGTTTAGGACTTTCTAAAATAAAAAAATGATTTTTGTTTTCTTCATTTAAAGTTAATTTAAATTCGTCTCTTAAAAGTGAAAAAATATCATCTTCCAATTCAGTTAATGTGTAATCAAAATCCTCCATTAAAAGATACAAAGTATCTGCAAAACTTACAGCGTCTTTCATTAAGCCTCCATATATTATTTTCTAATTAATTATTCATATAGTGTAAAAGATATATTCCAAATCGATCTAAAATATAGTTTTTAGTTTCAGAATTTTCATCAATTCTAATTAAATGTTCCCTTAAAAGTATCTCATACTCTAAATTATAATAAGTATCGGATTTTGGAAGCGGAATATAACTAACTTCAATTTCTTTTGTACTACTTTTTAAATTTTTAAAATCATTTTCAATATCAACATTATATGAGATATAACATTCCTTTAAAATTTCATAACACTTTTCGGGTAATCTTTCTTTGAGATAAAAAAAATATTCTCTATAATACATAATAGCCCTCCAAAATAATAGAATAGATTCAAATCGTTTATACTACAATAAGAATAAAATCCTTTATTTTTTCATTATACTATATAAAAAATAGAAGCAATTAAAATTATTACAGCTGGAATAACAATTTTTTCTGTTTCAAAAAGAATATAGTTAGAACTCTTTTTATCTACAACGTCTTTTATTTCATCGGGATGAAAACTATCTATTAAAGAGTTAATAAATTCTTTTTCAGAAAGATTTTTGTCTTTTAGTTCATTTAAATCTAACTCTCTAAAATTTAAAAAAGTAAATTTTAAAACTCTTTTATTTTCATCGTTAATAAAATCTTCTCCTAAAATAAGTGTTTTAGTATCTTCAGTACCTTTATTTTCAATTAATTTAGGATTTAAATTAAAATTAATAAGTGTTTCAGGTTTTATATTTCCACAAAGATTATCAAAAAACTTTTTCTCTGAAAAAGTTAGAAATTCTCTAGTTCTAATACCACTGTCAATTTCTTTTGCTGGGTTTTCTTTAGAAATATCCATATTTTTTTCCCAAATATAATTTTTTTCTTGCATACTAATTAAATGATAACCATCATTGGGAAATATTTTTTTTAGTTGTTCAACTAATTTAATTGATTCTATTGTAACTTGCCTGTCCATAAAAATCTCCTTCTATGTTTTTTAATTATCTTTAATTATACAACTTTTAAAAAGAGAGGTCAATATTTTAAAACAAACTATAAAATTATTTGTTCCAAATCATTTGAGCCAATAAAGTCAAATGGGAAAATAATTAAACCACCATCATCATCTAAATCTAAATGATAATTTAAATCTTTTGCAGTTTTATAAAATAAAAACCAAACAAATTTAGAACAATAGAAATCTTTGTCATTTTTTTTAAAAAAAGAAGTCCGATATTTTCCACTTCCATATTTTTTAATATTATATGAAAATTGTTGCTTAAAAATATCATTAAAATTTTTGTATCTTAGAACTATAATTTTTCTATCTTTTTCATTAAGCCAAGAATTTGCAGTAATAGTGTAATAATTTTTTCCAGGCATTGGAAAATCTCCTATATGTGTAGAGTTAATCATAATAGAACTATGACCAAGCCAAGAGAGAGGATCTGAAAAAAGCTTATTTTTAATGATAATATCACCTTGTTGAAGCTTATGAGAATTAAAAATGGCAGTTTGGCTATTTTGCCAAATATATTTATCGCTATTATTAGAACAGCCGATAATAGTAAATAAAAACAAAAATGAAAATAAACGAACGAATAAAATATAAATCACCTCCTACATATAACTAATACCACAAAATGAACAAAAAAGTAAAGATTAAAAAAAGAAATACATAAAAAAATTGTAATTAATATAATAAGATATTCTATAAAATATGGAGTGATGTTTATGATCTCAATTATGTTTTTTATAGCTATTTTTTTAGTCTACGCAATTATAAACAAAATAGAAGAAATAGGAGGATGGTAAGATGGACGAATTTAAAATTTTAATCTTTAACAATTTAACTCTAAATATTATTGCATCAATTATAATATTTTTAGTTGGATTAGCTTTAGCATCATTAATTATAAACAAATTGGAATCTTTATTAACTAAAACAAAACTATTTTCAAATTTAGAGCATGAAATAACTGGAAAAGAAGGAGGTAGTAGTACATATGCTATAAAAACTTTACTTAAATTTATTTATTATATACTAATAGTATTTATAATAGGTATAATAATGGAAAAATTAGGCTTTAGTAGACTTGTTAATCCAATATTAAATTTATTAGATCCAATATTTTCATATATACCAAATGTTTTAGGTGGAGTAGTTTTATTATTGATAGCTATTTTATTAGCTAAATTAGCACAAAAGTTTTCAGAGATATTTTTTAATAAAATTAAAATAGATGAAAAAATAAATTCAAAAGAAAGCAATGTGTCTTTAGCTAAAATATTTAGTGAAATTATATCTCTTCTAGTTTTTATACTTATTTTACCTGGAGTATTATCAGCGTTAAAGCTGGATAGAATCTTAATTCCAATAACAGATATGTTAACAAAATTTTTAAACTATATTCCAAGTTTAATAGGAGCTTTCTTGGTTTTAGTTGTAGGATGGTTTATAGCTTCAAAATTAAGAGATATTTTAAAAGGAGTAATAGAATCATTTAAGCTTGACGATAAATTAAGTGTAGATGGAAAGGTTTTATTTGAAGGAAAACTTTCTAGTATTATTTCAAATATAGTATATATATTAATTCTTATTCCAGTATTTTCAGCATCATTAAATTATCTAGGATTAGAAGTTATAATTTCACCAGTTATAAGTATGTTAAATGTATTATTCAACTATATTCCAAATTTAATTGGAGTTGCTCTAATAATTACAATAGCTCTTTATTTTGGAAAAATAATTGAAAATATTATAACAAATGTATTAACAGGATTAAAATTTGACTCTTACTTAGAAAAAGCTGGTTTAAAAATAAAAGAGAACAATTATTCAAAATTAGTAGGAAAAATATCAAAAGTATTAATTCTTTATTTTGCAATAATACAATCTATTGAAATTTTAAATTTAGGGTCTTTACAAAATCTAAGCTTGAAATTAACAATTCTATTAGGAGATATTTTCTTAGGAATAGTAATAGTAGCAATAGGAATAGTTGTTGCAAATTATGTAAATAAAATAGTAATCAATACTTCACTAGAAAATAAAAATCAAATAGCTCTTGTATCAAAAGTTGCTATTATTGTTTTTGTTGGAGCTATGGGACTTGGCCAAATGGGAATAGCTAATGAAATAATAAATCTAGCTTTTGGATTTACAGTTGGAGCTATAGCGATAGCATTTGCTGTTGCATTTGGTATAGGAGGAAAAGATTTAGCAAAAGAAAAACTTCAAAAATTAAATTGTTGTAAAAAAAATGAAACTGATAATACAGATGAAATAAAAAAAGATTAAATAAAATCCTCTCGATAAAAAGTAAGTATCATATCGAGAGGATTTCTTAATTTATAGGAGGGCGATGGTGAAAAAGAGATTTTTAATACTATGTTTATTCTTCTTTTTAATGATTCTAGTTTACAATCTGTTTTTAAAACCAGTTAAAGTTGAAGGAGTAAGATTGTTAAAGAAAGATTTTGTAGAAAATATTTTAGTTTCAGGAACAATATTAGGGAAAGAAAATACTATTATTTCAAGCCAATTAAATGGAACTATAGATGAAATATATTTTAAAGAGGGAGATAGTATAAAAAAGGGAGATATAATAGCAAAATTTAAAACAGATGATATAGAAACAATAATAAATCAAAAGTTGATGGAAGTTTCATCTGCAGAAGCAGAACTAGAAAATCTTGAAAAAGTTTTGGAAATGAATGCAAATAGACTTTTTTTAAACTCAAAACAAGAATATGAATATGCAAAAACTGAACTTCAAAAATACACAAAACTGTATACGAATAAATATGTAAATATTTTAGAATTGAACCAGAAAAAAAATGTAGCTTTAGAGAAAGAAGTCAAACTAAATAATGCATTTAATGATTTAAACTCTTTAAAAAATGGACCCAATAAAAAAAGAGCTTTAATAAATTTAAATTTAAAAAAAGAGAGTTACAATTATGAAAAAGAACAAAAACAAAAGCATTTTATAAAAGCTCCTTATGATTGCTATATTCGTGAAAGATATACTGAAATTGGAGAAAGTGTTGCAGCTTATTCTGATTTATTTTTGGTTTCTTCAACAGATGAAAAAATAGTAGAAATTGAATTGGATGAAAGATATAGAGATAAAATTAAGTTATTTGATAAGATAAAGATATATTCTTTAGGAGATAAAAACGCTGAAACTGATGGAGAAATATATTTTATCGGAAATAGTGTAAATGAAAAAAAAGGAACAATTCAAATTAAAGGAAACCTAAAAGTGTTAGCAGCATTTTTATATGGAAGTTCTGTTAATGTTGAGATTAGTGGTCAAAAAATTGATAATAGTTTTTTCGTTTCGAAAGAGTATGTTTTGAAAAAAGGTAAGAAAACATATTTAATGATTTTTGAAAATAATAAGGCTAAAGAGATAGAGGTAGAAGCTATTAGTGTTTTGGGTGGATTTGTTATTCAAAAAGGTATAGATGAAAATACAATTGTTTTAAATTATAAAAATTTAAATGCAGGAGATAAGGTGCGTTATGAGATACGAAATTAAAATTGCTTATAACTTTTTAATGAAATCTAAATGGCAAACACTGTTTTTATTATCAGCTATAGCAACAGGTGTAGCTGTTCAAGTTTTTATTTCGTCGCTAATTGTCTCTCTCCAAAAGAATATAATAAATACTGTTTTAGGGAATGTTTCTCATGTAACTATAGAGGATGGTGATATTCGAAAAAAATTAATTGAAGATAATAAAATTTATAATTACGGTAATTTTTCAAAAGAGTTAAATAAAATATCAAATTATGAGCCCTTAATAAAAAATATTGAAATTGATCAACGTGTGAAAAATGTTGTTCCAACTATTGAAGGGAATGCACTTTATGAAAGACAAGGTAAAACAGTCGCTTTACAAATTGTAGGTCTAGATTTGGATGAGGGTGATTCTATTTTTAATATAAAAAATAAAGTTTATGACGGTGAAAATAAAGTAGAGTCTAACAAAGTTCTTATAGGAAAAAGAATAGCAGAAGATTTTAATCTCTCTCCAAACGAGATTATGAATATAACTTTATCAAATGGAATAACTGAAAAATTTATTGTTAATGGTATATTTGACTCGGAAAATCAATTTTCTAACAACGGATTAGTATATATGGATGTATTAAAAGCACAAAGAATATTTGATAAAAAAGGATATATTAATAAAATAAGTATTCAACTTAACAATATATTTTTAGGAGATAGTTACGCTCAAGATTTAGAAACAAACTATCCCGAATTAAAAGCAACATCTTGGATGAAAGATGGAAAGCAACTATTAAATGCTCTGAAATCTCAAACAATGTCTACACTTGTTATACAAGTTGTTATCTTATTATCAACAACTTTAAGTATCGCAAGTATTTTATATATAACTGTAGTTCAAAAAACAAAAGAGATTGGTATTTTAAAAGCTATAGGTGCTAGTGATTCTTCAGTTGCATATATATTTTTGATTCAAGGAGCATTCGTAGGTTTTTTAGGAGCTATTTTAGGATGCTTATTTGGAACATTTTTAATTTATATATTTCAAGTTGGTGCAAAACCAAGTTTTGAAATTGATGTTAAAATGCTACTTATTTTAAGAATTCTATTTTCATCAACAATTTCAGGAGTACTAGCAGCGTATATTCCCGCAAGAAAGTCTATGAGATTAAATCCTATGGAGGTTATCAAAGGTGAGTAATATACTGAGATTGGAAAAAGTAGTTAAAACATATGATGGAGTTAACAATATTTTAAAAGAGATTGATTTAGATATAAACAAAGGAGAATTTATTGGAATAATAGGTCAAAGTGGAAGTGGTAAAAGTACACTACTGAATATTATAGGAGCACTTGATATTCCAACAAAAGGTAAAATATATTTTAATGATGAAGATATTTCAGAATATACATCTGAAGAGAGAGCAAAATTTAGAAATAAAAATATAGGTTTCATATTTCAATTTCATTTTTTACTATCACAATTTAACGTTTTAGAAAATATACTTTTACCTAATTGGATAGAAACAAAAATAGATTCTAAAGCCAAAGAATTAAAAGCATTAGAAATTTTAGAAGAGATGGGTTTAAAAGATATAGCTTACAGAGATTCTCAAAATATATCAGGTGGACAACAACAAAGAGTAGCTATAGCAAGAGCATTGTTAAATAATCCTCAAATAGTTTTAGCAGATGAACCCACTGGTAATTTAGATTCAAAAACAAGTGCACAAATTTATGAGTTATTAAGAAAAATAAATCATAAATATAATACAACTTTTTTAATTGTTACGCATAATCCAGAAATAGCTTCTTTGTGTGATAGAGTAATAGAAATTGTTGATGGTGAAATTAAAAATAACATAGTCGAATAAGGTTTCCAAAACTTTATTCGACTATGTTTATATATTACTTTAAAATATTTATATTTTTTTCAACAAGTATTTTTTTTATCTCAGAAGATAGATTATCATCACTAATAATAGTCATATTACTATTCAATCTTGAAAAATTAAATATCGAATCTTGTAAAAATTTTTGACTAGAAGCTAAAATATATACAGAGCTAGACATTTCAATTGCAGATTTCTTAATTATTCCATAATCTATAGAAGATGAGCTTATTTGTAAGTTGTCAAGATTAATACCATCAACTCCTAAGAATACCTTGTTTGTATTAAACATTTCAATATTCATTCTAGCAAGATCTCCAATAAACATCTTCATTTTAGAGTTATATATACCGCCAACTGATACTAAATTAATATCTTTATTTTTTGAAATTATTTTTTGAATTTCTAAACTGTTTGAAATAACCGTTAAATTTATCTTTTTTTTAGAAAGTAATTCAGCTGTAATTAAATTTACATCATCATTATCTAAAAAAATTATCTCTCCCTCTCCAATAATAGATACTGATTTTTGAGCCATATGAAGCTTTTCATCTAATTCTATTTTACTTAAATTTTTTAAAATTGAACTTTGTATAATTTGCTTTTTTAAAATTGCTCCTCCATGAGTCCGAGTTAATAAATTGTCGTCTTCTAAATCACAAAGATCTTTCCGAATGATAACTTTACTAACAGAAAAAAGCTCGCTTAATTCATTAACATTAACCTTTTCTTTTTGCTTTAATATATTTAAAATTTTCTGTTTTCTTTCTTCAACAAACACAAAACAACCTCCCATTTATCAATCAATAAAATTATATCATAAAAAAGTTTTAAAAAAAAGAAAGTAAAAAATATATAGTATAAAAAGAGTAAGAAAAGAAAAAATATGGAGG
>JBOFYP010000207.1:0-21413 GCA_051654725.1 Cetobacterium sp. | reverse complement strand
AAAGCTAAAAAAATAACTGAAGAGATGAAAATAGCTGCTGCTATAGGAATTGCAAAACTTATCTCTGATGATGAATTAGCTGCTGATTATGTTATTCCAGATGCTTTTGATTCTAGAGTAGCTACTGTTGTTGCTGAAGAGGTTAAAAGAATTGCTAATGAGCAAAATATTACAAGATAATTTATAAACTTTATAGCAAAAAGGTAGCTCATTTCTGAACTACCTTTTTCTTATTTTTCATTCTCTTCAATATCAGATTTTACTTTTAATTTACTATCTTCTTTTATTACTAGCAACTGGTCAATTTTAAAGTTATCCACATCAACAACTTCAAAGCTATAACCATTATATTCTATATGAGCTCCTTTTTTAGGAATGCTTTTTAGCATATACATAATAAATCCAGCTATAGTTTCATAACTATCCTCTTCTGGGAAACTTTCAATCTCCAAAACTTTTTTTACATCTTCTGTTGCTGTTACTCCATCTATTAACCAAGAACCATCGCCTCTTTTTATTATATATTCATCTTGCATTGGATAAACTACATCCCCCATCAGAGTTGATACAACGTCATTTAAAGTTATCACACCTACAACATGGGCATATTCATTTAAAATGACAGCAAAGTCTTCTCTCGCTTCATTAAACCTATCTAGCATATCCGAAAGTGTTAATGTATTCGGAATTATTAAAATATTTCTAATTGTAATCTCTTTAATATTCTGTAGACCACTTAATTCACCTTTTAATATTCTTGGTAAAATATCTTTTGAACCAACATATCCATAGATAGAATCAATATCACTTTCACAAACTAAAAACTTTGAATGTGGATATTCTGCTATCTTTTGTTTTATACTTTCCTCTGTTTCCTCTAATGTAAAGTATATTATCTCGTCTCTTGTTGTCATTGCCGATGATACCCATCTTTGTTCTAATTCAAATACATTTTCTATTAGATGATGCTCTTTTGTATGAACAACTCCTGCTTCTGCTCCTGCATCTACTAAGGCGAATATATCATCATGTGTTATTAGCTCATTTCTAGAAATTGGAGTATCAAATATTTTAAATACTAAGTTTGCTACTCCACTGAAAATCCATACAATTGGTGTTAATAATTTTATTGCACTCGTCATTGGATTAACTAATGCTACAGCTATTTTTTCTGGATAAACCATTGCTAATCTTTTTGGTATTAAATCTGCAAATTCAATAAATGCACCTGTTACAAATGCAAAGGAGATTAAAAAAGCTACCGTTGGATTACTTATGTATTTTGTTACAATTGGTGATAATATTCCATCTCCTATAATACCTGCTAAGATTGCTACAATATTCAATCCAATTTGAACTGTAGTAAAAAAATTACCAGGATTACTTTGTAAATCAATTACTTTTTTTGCGTTTTCATTACCTTCATCTTGTAATAGTTGTAATTTTATCTTTCTTGCACCTGCTAAAGATATTTCGGCCATTGAAAAAAACGCACTTATAACTATTAAAAATAAAATAAATATTATTTTCTGTCCTATTCCCATTCTACTTCTCCTTTAAATGTGGTTTCTGCTGACCCTGTCATAAAGACATCGTCATTTACCAACGTTATTTTTAAAATTCCACCTTCTGTTTCTACTTCAACTTCTGTTTCTACAAGTCCCAATAAATTTGCAATATAAACTGCAGAGCATGAACCTGTTCCACAAGCAAGTGTTCTTCCAGCACCTCTTTCCCAAGTTTTAATTTTCAATCTTTTCCTATCTAAAATTTCAATAAAATTTACATTTATCCTTTTTGGAAAAATATTATTTTTTTCTATCTCTTCTCCTAAAGAGTTAATATCTAATTTTTCTAAATCTTTTTCAATAATTACAGCATGAGGAACTCCTATTAAAACTCCTGAAAATTTAAGATTTTTACCAGCAACAATTAAGTCTTCCTCTAAAATTATATTTTTTTCAGATAAAATTGGAATATCTTTTGGATTAACCCTAGCTTTACCCATATAAATACGAATATCTTTTACAATTTTATCTTCTATATTTAAATATGCTACTTTTATTCCATCACCTGTTTCTATCCTTATTTCATTTTTATTTACTAGCCCCTCTTCATAAATAAATTTTGAAAAACATCTAATACCATTACCACACATCTCTCCTTTACTTCCATCAGAATTATAATAAACCATTTTTATATCTGCATCTATACTTTTTTCTGCTATTATTATTCCATCGCCACCAACACTATAACGTCTATCACAAAGCTTTTGTGCCATTTGTGAATAGTTTTTATATCGATTTTTTACTCCATCAAATAATAAAAAATCATTACCTAAACCTTGCATTTTTTTAAAATTCACCTTACTCACCCCATTTATAAACTTTTGCATCATGCTATATTCTACCTTAACAATTGATTTAACGCAACCCTTCACTTATGTTTGATTACACTTTACTTTTTAAAGTTTTTATGTTATTATTCCGAATGTTATTACATATTTTAAGGAGATTTTATGAACACTAAAAAAAATATTCAAAATCATGTTGAACTTCTCCAAAAAGGAAATAAAGGATTATATGGTCTTTCTATTTTAGTTGGTATTGCAACTGGTATTACGGTATCTATTTATAGATACGGTTTAGCTTTCGCCGAGGTACTTAGAAATAGATATATAACAAAAGATTTATTAAGCAATCCTATTAAACTTATTTTCATTTGGTTAATTTTTATTGCCATTGGACTCTTTGTAGATTACATATCTAAGAAGTTTCCCACAACTGGTGGTAGTGGAATTCCTCAAGTTAAAGCTTTAATTTTAAGAAAACTTGATTACCTATTTTGGCCTAAAGAACTTTTAGTTAAATTCTTTGGTGGACTTCTTGGAATTGGAGCTGGATTGTCTCTTGGAAGAGAGGGACCTTCTGTTCAGTTAGGTTCTTATATTGGATTCGGTTTTACAAAAATATTCAAAAGAGATTATACTGATGAAAAATATCTTGTAACTGCTGGTTCAAGTGCTGGGCTTGCTGGTGCATTTGGAGCACCTTTATCTGGAGTTATTTTCAGTATGGAAGAACTTCATCGTTTCTTCTCATCTAAACTTATAATTTGTACATTTTTAGCTAGTATTTGCTCTAACTTTGTGTCTAGAAGAATTTTTGATATGAATACATCTTTTGATTTATATACAAAATATCCTGCTAATGTAAATCCATATTTACAATTTATATTTTTCATTGTATTTGGTATTATTTTAGCATTCTTTGGAAAATTATTTACTGTTTCTCTTACTAAAACTCAAGATATTTTTAAAAATATTAAATTACCTAGAGCTTTTAAAATATCTTCTGTTATGACACTTTCATTTATCATATGTTTTGTTATGCCTGATATGGCTGGTGGTGGACATCATCTTGTTGAGTATATGCCTCGTGTTAATCAAACAATAGCATTTTTACTATTTATTTTTATAGTTAAATTATTATTTACTACAATCTCATATGCCACTGGTTTTCAAGGTGGAATATTTTTACCAATGCTAGTTTTAGGAGCTATTTTAGGAAAAATTTATGCTTTAATTTTAATATCTAGTTTTGGTGTTGGTCAAGAGTTTATTATTCATTTTATGATTTTAGGAATGGCTGGATTCTTTGTTGCTGTTGTTAGAGCCCCTATAACTGGAGTTATTCTTATTCTTGAAATGACTGGAAACTTCGATCATCTTTTAGCTATCGCAACTGT
Organism: Cetobacterium sp.; assembly: GCA_051654725.1. Lineage (GTDB taxonomy): Bacteria > Fusobacteriota > Fusobacteriia > Fusobacteriales > Fusobacteriaceae > Cetobacterium_A. Next base: position 17,666 of record JBOFYP010000207.1, on the reverse strand, counting down.
TTCGATTGTTGCTTATTATATCACAGATATCTTAAAACTAGAACCTATCTATGAAATTTTATATGATAGAATGCCTAAAAAGAATGTTGAATTTGATTCTGCAGAGGAACGTCATGAACATCTTGAGAAGGCTGTTATTTGTATTCCAGTTTCCGCAGATTCTGAATTTGAAAATAAATTAATAAAAAATATTCAATGGCCAAAAAATTGTCTTGTTATAGCTATTAAGAGAGCAGAAGTTGAATATATTCCAACAGGTAGTAGTCAAATTTTAGCTGGAGATGTTTTAGTTCTATTACTTCCTGCTAAACAAGCTGATGCTTTAAATGAAGAACTATTCAAAATGGGAACATCTCACTAGTTTTTTTAGGAAGTTATTGACATTTTTTTATAATAATTATACTATTAAATAACACATGTATTTTTTAGGAGGATAATGATGAATAGAATAGAAGGAAAAATAGCTTTAGTTACTGGAAGTGCTAGAGGAATTGGTAGAACTATAGTTGAGAAGTTAGCTTCTGAAGGTGCTGAATTAGTTATATCTTGTGATATGGGTGAAGCTACTTTTGAGCAAACTAATGTTAGACATGAACTTTTAAATGTTACAGATAGAGAAGCTATTAAAGCTTTAATAAAAAAAATAAAAGATGAGTTTGGTAGAATTGATATTCTTGTTAACAATGCTGGAATCACTAAAGATGGACCTTTCGTTAGAATGAGCGAAGATGCTTGGGATGCTGTTATAAATGTAAATTTAAAAGGTGTTTTTAATGTTACTCAAGCTGTTGCACCTTTAATGACTAAAAATAAAAAAGGATCAATTGTTACAATTTCATCTGTTGTTGGATTATATGGAAATATAGGTCAAGCTAACTATTCTGCTACAAAAGGTGGAGTAATTGCAATGAGTAAAACTTGGTCTAAAGAATTAGCTAGAAAAGGAGCTCAAATTAGATCTAACTGTGTTGCACCTGGTTTTATAGCGACTCCAATGACTGAGGTTTTACCTGAAGATGTTATTCAAGGTATGTTAGACAGAACTTCTTTAGGAAAGCTTGGATTACCTGAAGATGTTGCTAATGCTGTTTTATTCTTAGCAAGTGATGAATCTTCATATATCACTGGTCAAACAATTGAAGTAAGTGGTGGGCTTGCTCTTTAATCATTTCAAAAAATAAACAAATATACTGAAAGAGCAATAGCCTCGGTTTTTGCTCTTTTTTTTTAGGAGGATTTTATGAAAAATAAAATACTAATTTCTATTTTTTCAACTTTAGTATTTTTACTTGTTCTGAACTTTGGAGCAAATATCTATTTAAACAAAATTATTACAAAACAACTTTCAGAATCATTAAATGAAGAAATTACTATAAAAACTACGAGTTTAAATATTTTTAATAACTCATTAATTTTAAAAGATGTACAGTTTTCTAAAAAAGAAATTTTAGTCAAAAATATAGAAATCAAAATAAGTATAAAAGATTTTTTAAAAGATAAAAATAACTTTAATATTGATTCACTAAATTTTAAAAATATCAGCTTTATTAATAAAATAAATTTTAAGAATTCAGAATCTAATAACAATATTGTTTCTGAATCAAAAAATGATAAAGCAGAACAATTTTTTGATGAAATTGATAAACAAATAAAAGGCTCAAAAGGATTAACTACTTTTTTTAAATCAAAATTTAATAACGAAAACTTTACTAAAAATAGCTCTGAAAATTTAACTGATTTTTTAATTAAAAATGTTGATTTTGTCGATATTATTATTCAAAATGAAATAAATGCTATTTTAAAATCTGATATAGAATCTTTTTCTAAATCATCTAAAGAACTTCTTTCTAATTTAAGAGTTTCTAAAAATAATGAACGTGAAATTTATATTAAAAGTATTATTTTTAATGGAAATATTGATAATATTTTATTTAAAGGTGAATTTAAAAATATTAATACTAATCTTTCTAAAAATATTTCAATTCCTTTAAACCTATCTTTAAATGAAAAAAACGGCAGTGGAAATGGTAAGATTTACGGTGATTTCAATATGAATACTTTTAATGCTAATATTTATATTAAACTTTTTAATTTTAATGTAATATCTTTTAAAAATATTAATAAATACTTATCTAATGGTGTTTTAGATAGTGAGCAGCTTCTTTCTATCAATGGAAACAATATAGTAATTGATGGAACTACTAACTTAAATAACATTATTTTTGATAGAGAAACAATTGAAAAATCTAAAAAATTAGACAAATTCAAAAAAATTATTTTTAATAAAATTATTGATTTAGTAGAAACAAGTGACTCTGATTTAAGTGTTTTTAGCAATTTTTCTACTAAAAATAAAATAATTACAGTAAAAACAACTATACCAAACACTCTAAAAAAAGAGTTGTCTTCAAATCGTTTAACTTTTAGTTCATTTTTAGAAAATGAACTAAAAGGAGAATACAAAAACAATTTAGAAGAGGGTAAAAACAAGCTAAAAAATTTCTTTAAAAATATTTTTTAATTTTTTAGCTTGTATTTTTAATAATTTAATGATATAATTATTAATGTCACAAGTGTTGTGGCGGGAGCCTTATGGCGTATTATTATCGAACCGTGTCAGATCTGGAAGGAAGCAGCACTAAGGTATTTAATACGGGTATAAGTTCACTCCTGTCACACGCTTGTGACTTTTTTTATTTTTTGTAAGTTTATTTTAATTCAATTTTGAAGTTTACAAAAAATAAAAAAGACCAGAGAATTTAATCTCTAGTCTATCATTATTACTTCTTGATTCTCTCTACATATTCATTTGTTCTAGTATCAATTTTGATCCACTCGTCTTGCTCAACGAATATAGGTACTGGAACTTCGAATCCTGAATTGATTCTAGCAGGTTTCATTACTTTTCCTGAAGTATCTCCTCTTAATCCTGGTTCTGTATAAGTTACTTGTCTTTCAACAAAGTTAGGTAATTCTACAGCAACTGGAGTAGATTCATAGTAAACAACCTCTAATTCCATTCCTTCTTCAAGATAGTTTAAAGCGTCTCCTAAATCCTCATCTTTTAATTCGATTTGATCCCAAGTTTCTGGGTTAGAGAATACATAGAAATCTCCATCATTGTATGAATATACAGCTTTAATTTTATCAAGTCTGATATCATCCATTTTATCGTCTGCTTTGTAGATAGCATCTGATATGTTTCCATTTAATAAGTTTTTCATTTTGTACTTCATCATAGCTGAGTTTCTTCCTGATTTGTTATACTCTGCTTTTAAAATTACGAAAGGATCGTTTCCGATTCTTACTGTACTTCCAGCTCTTAATTCTTGAGCGTTTTTCATAATTGAACCTCCTAATATTTTAAAATAAATTTATTTAATTTATCTATAAGATTACATTTTAATTCAATATACTCTGAATAGCTTTGAGTAAGTAATGATATATTGTCAAACTCTTTAAAGAATTTTTCATATCTTTCTTTTCCTAGCTCTAAAGAATTAGTATCTCTTAAATTATAATCTTTTAATAGCGTTGTATGAATATCCATTGGGATATTTAAATTTAAATGCTCTAAACTTTCAACATATCTTTCAATAAAACCTTCTATTTTATCCATATGAGCCATCTCTTCTTGAAGATATATATGCCATACGAATGGTTTTCCTGTTAATAAAGCTCTGACGAAAGAATCTTCTCCTCTTACAAAATTATAATCTACTAAATTTATAAGTTCTTCATATTCCTCTTGCTCTAAAAATGGCATAAACTTTATTTTTATGTTTTTATATTGAGCTAAATCTGTTCTCAGGTATTCTGCATTTAAATTTTTTAAATTTTCTTTTATACTCTCTTTAGATTTTTCACCTAAAACTAATATATAATTTTTCTTGTTATTTTGAGATAAAGCTTCAAATAACGGAATAAAATTTTTCTCATAACTAAAAATCGTCCCTACGAAATACTCTTCTGAATCTAAATCAGAAAGATATTTTTTTCTATAGTAATCTTTGTTATTTAAAACAGCTAATTTTCTTTTTAAAAATAAATTATCTACAATTACTCCACCTGTATTTTCTGTGAATCCAGGCATGTAAAAATATTTTTTTAATTTTTTAGCACCTATTGGAGACTCCATCAAATGTATATCTTCTATCCAAGTTTCTCCAGAAAGATATTCTAGGTTTATAAGTAACATTGATTCTTGTTTTGCTTTCTCTAAATATTCCTCTAAAACGTTACATCCAAAGGCCTCTATTATAACATTTGCAGGAGAAAAAGTACATATATTTTTAGCTAAAAATTCATTTGTTATGTATTCTATTTCATCAATCTCTTGCCTAGGTATATTTTTTGCTTTTTTATTTATTTCCAAAAACTCATCTAATCTATTTAAGAAAACTCTTATTTTTATATCTTCTTTATAAATATTTTTAAACTCTTTTGCTAATCTGTATACAACTCCAATATCTCCAAAATTATCTATTATCTCACAAAAGATATCTAAATTTTTTATCTGCATTATTTCACCAATTTTCCCGTTCTTTTAAAATACTCTTTTTTAGCATGCTCTACCCAATTAGGTCTAGCTATCATCCCTCTACCTATTGCTACTAAATCAAGCATCTTATTTTCTATTAAACAACTAGCTTGCTCTTCTGTTTTTATATTTCTAACTCCTATTACAGGAATATTAACATGCTTTTTTATTTCAACTCCTAAATAAACAACCCAATCAAATTTGAAATCAGATGGTATATCTATTTTAACTTCTTGTTTTTTTTCTGGATTTGGAACTCCTGAAGAAACATGAATTACATCAATTCCTATCTTTTCTAAATATTTTGCAATCTCTATTCCATCTTCTAATTCTGGTTCATTTCCTCCCATTCTATATCCTAATATAAAATTATCATCAAATAAATCTTTTGTTCTTCTCAATAATTCTGTAGTGAAATACATTCTTTTTTCAAAACTTCCGCCATATTTATCTTCTCTTTTATTCCAAAGCTTTGAGTTTAATTGTGACAACAAATAAGTATGAGCTCCATGTATCTCTATTCCATCAAATCCAGCTAATTTTGCTCTTTTAAAAGCATCTACAAATTGCTCTAAAATTTTATCTAATACCTCTTCTGAAACAGTTGCTACTTCATCTTTAAATCCAGCATGATGAATTTGAATTAACATTGGAACATCATATTTTTTACCAACTTGAGCTACTTTTGACAACCCCTCAATAAAAGAGTCGTTCCAAATTCCTATTTGATTTTCTCTTAGTTTTCCATCTTCTGAAACACAACTTGCCTCTACAACAATTAATCCTGTTCCTCCAATTGATACATCTCTATACCATTCTACTAAACTATCTGTAACATATCCATCTTTTCCTACCATAGAAAATCTCACTAGTGGAGGTAGTACTACTCTATTTTTTAATTTTATATTTTTTATATTTAATGGACTAAATAAATTCAATTTCATGCCTCACTTTTAATTTTAATTTTATAGAATATATTAACATAATTTATAAAAAAAGAAAATATATTATGTTTGTTATTATTAAAATTCATGGTATAATATTTGAGGTACATATTTAAAAAAACAATTTAATTATAAATATATAGGAGGAATTTCTTAAGATGATATCAACTAGCAATCTTAGTATGAGATTTTCTGGTAGAAAGCTTTTCGAGGATGTAAGTGTTAAATTTACTCCTGGAAACTGTTATGGACTTATTGGTGCAAACGGTGCTGGAAAATCAACATTTGTAAAAATACTTTCAGGAGATTTAGATGCAACTGAAGGAGACGTAATTTTTGATAAAAACAAAAGAATGGCTGTTCTTAAGCAGGATCACTTTGCTCATGAAGATGACACAGTTCTAAACATGGTTTTAATGGGTCATACAAAACTTTGGAATATAATTGCTCAAAGAAATGAGATTTATTCTAAAACTGAATTTTCTGATGAAGATGGAATGAAAGCAGCTGAATTAGAGGGTGAATTTGCTGAATTAAATGGATGGGAAGCTGATATGGAAGCTGAAATGCTTTTAACTGGTCTTGGAATCACTGCTGACTTACATTATAAAATGATGAGAGAATTAAGTGAACCAGATAAGGTTAAAGTTTTACTTGCTCAAGCTTTATTTGGAAATCCTGATGTTTTACTATTAGACGAGCCTACAAATGGACTTGACATTCAAGCTATCTCTTGGCTTGAAGATTTCTTAATGAACTTAGAAGATACTACTGTTATTGTTGTTTCACATGATAGACACTTCTTAAACAAAGTTTGTACTCACATTGCTGATATAGACTATGGTAAAGTTAAGATGTATGTTGGAAACTATGATTTCTGGTATGAATCTAACCAATTAATGCAATCATTAATTAACAATAAAAATAAAAAGTTAGACCAAAAAAGACAAGAACTTCAAGAGTTCATTGCTAGATTCAGTGCTAACGCATCTAAATCAAAGCAAGCTACTTCTAGAAAGAAACAATTAGAAAAGTTACAACTTGAAGATATGCAAGTTTCTAACAGAAAATATCCATTCGTGGAATTCAAAGCTGATAGAGATGCTGGAAACAACCTTCTTAAAGTTGAAAATCTTACTAAGGTTCTTGATGGAGTTAAAGTTCTTGATAATGTATCATTCACTATAAATACAAATGATAAAGTTGTGTTTATATCTCAAAATGATATTGTTAAAACAACATTATTCTCTATTTTATCTGGTGAAATGGAAGCTGATAGTGGAACATATACATGGGGAGTTACAACTAGCCATGCTTATATGCCAAAGGATAATACATCATTCTTTGAAAACCCTGATCTTGATTTAATCGATTGGTTAAGACAATATTCTCCTGACCAACATGATGCTTTTGTTAGAGGATTCTTAGGAAGAATGTTATTCTCTGGAGAAGAGGCTACTAAAAAATCTAAAATTCTTTCTGGAGGAGAGAAAGTTAGATGTATGTTATCAAGAATGATGTTAAACAATGCAAATGTTTTAATATTTGATAACCCTACAGACCATTTAGACCTTGAGTCTATTACTTCTTTAAATAAAGCTTTAACTAACTTTAAAGGAACTATATTATTCGGAGCTCATGACCACGAGTTTATCCAAACAGTTGCTACTAGAATAATTGAAATTACTCCAAGTGGAATTGTTGATAAATTAACTGATTATGATGATTATATATCTGATGAAGAATTACAAGCTAAAATAAAAGAGATGTACAACGTATAATTATTATATTAAAAGCAGAGGAAAACCTCTGCTTTTTTTGCAAACTTAGGAGGATATATGTTCCAAATTTTTATTACTTTCTTTAAAATAGGTTTATTTACTTTTGGTGGAGGATATGCAATGATACCTCTTATTGAAAGAGAGATGATTTCTGAAAAAAAGTGGATTGATAAAGATGAACTTCTTGAGATTATATCTATTTCACAAATGACTCCTGGGCCAATTGCAATTAATGCTGCTACTTTCATAGGAAAAAAAAGATTAGGTATTTTAGGGGCTGTCTCTGCTACTCTTGGAGTTATTGCTCCATCTTTAATTATTATAACTTTAATTTCATCATTTTTTGCACAGAGTTTTTTAAATCCAACTATGCAAAAGTTATTTATTGGTTTAAGAGCTGGAATAGCTGCACTTATTTTATCTTCAGTTATTAAACTGTCTAAAAACACTTTAAATGATTATTTTAGTTATGTTATTTTTACTATTTCTTTGCTTACACTAATATTTTTTAATATCTCACCTATTTTACTAATACTTATTTTTGGTGTTGGATCTATCGTATTTTTCACACTAAAGGAGGGGAAATGATTTACTTTATTCTTTTTTACGAATTTTTTAGAGTTGGAATGTTCTCTTTCGGTGGAGGTTTAGCTATGCTTCCTCTTATACAAGAAGTTATCTATAGAAACAATTGGTTAACTGAGCAACAACTTCTTGATATTATAGCTGTTTCTCAAGTCACTCCTGGACCTATTGCAATTAATGCTGCTACATTCGTTGGGCATCAAGTTGGAGGCGTTTTAGGAGCAGTTGTTGCAACAACTGCGGCATCTCTTCCATCTTTTATTGTTATAATAGTTATAGCTGGAATGTTTTCTAAAATTAAAAAAAGTAAGAAAAAAGAGTTCTTTTTTAAAGGTGTTAAACCCGTTACTTTAGCCCTTATTACTTTTGCTGGAATAATTGTTGCTAAACCTACATTTTTTACAAATAATCATTCTTCAACATTAAAAGCTTCTATTATTTTTATAGCTGTTTTTTTAGGAACAAAATATTTAAAAAAGATAAATCCTATAATTATACTTTTAACAGTATCTATAATTGGAATATTTATTTTCTAGAATATATAAATAGATATGGACTTTTCCGTATCTATTTATATATTTGTCTTATTTTAAGTTCTAAATTCTTAGGAACAACAAAACTATCTTCACTTATTTTTTGTAAAGTGTGATATGGCTTATTTTTATAATTTTTTCTTTCTCTTTCTCCTTCGCAAATCTCTTCTTCTATGTCATTTTGAAATTCTATATAATCTCCTATAAATCTATTTATTATACCTCTTATTTTTTTATTCTTTAAATTTGAACTTTCTAACTCGGTTTCACTTCTCCACTTATGATTATCTTTATCGTAAACAGCCACATATGGAATGTTATATCCGTTTAGAACTTTTATGAATTGAGGAATTATACTTTTACTACCACATTCTACTATTGAATAGTTATAATTATATATTCCCAGCTTTTTAGCTAAATATGATAGTGCTATTTTATCAGTTTGCCCTTCAACTAAAATAACTTTTTTAGCAAAAAACATCTCACCTCTATCTGGATTAATCCAATAGTTCATATTAAAGTTTTTTATCTCATCACCGTTTAAAAGTTTTCCTCTATATTGAAAAGCCTCTATTTTTTTACCTATTTTTTTTACGATACAAATTGATTTATATTGTTTTAAACCTACAAAATAACTAGAATGAGTTTCTAAAACTATCTGTATACCTATTTTTGATAATTTTACTAATAAAGAATACATCTCTCTACTAGCTTGTGGATTAAGATGAAGTTCTGGCTCTTCAAAGATTAAAAATAAATTATATTTATCTACTTTTAATTCTTTTTCTTCTATTTTATTTAAAATACTCTTCAAAAAATCAAAAAATATTTTTCTTTGTAATCCCTCTGATAAAATATTATTTTTTAAATAATCTATTTTACTATCTAAATCTTTTATCAGTGATAAATTCATACCTTTTAATATAAATATCTCTTTTATTTTTATTAAACTTTCATATATTGTTTTATCTCTTGAATTTATAATAACACCTTTCATTTCAAAATATTTTTCTCTTAAATCTGCTGAAGTTATTCTAGTTTCAATTTTATGATTTAATAAATAATATTCATTTTCACAATTATTTTTTTTTACGATTTTAAAAGTTATAAAACCTATTTTTTCCGAGTAACATTTAATTTTTATCTCTACTAACTTATTTTTATCTTTAAAATCATTTTCTGTTATTTCATAGTTTCCTAAAGCTGCTGATATAGCCTTTAATATAGAAGTTTTACCATTATTTGAATCTCCAATTAATACTAATAATTTTTCTATTTCAATATTTATATAATCTATATTTTGCCAATTTGATATCACTATTCTTTTTATATCCATAAATAAAATCACACTCCAGAAATATAGTAATACTCTCTATTATTAATTACCAGGATATCTTATTTTTTCTTTTTTTATACAAAAAAAGTGAAGCCAAAAGCTTCACTTTATATTGATTAAATATTATATAATTTTTTCATTCTGTCTATTCTTGCTAAAGTTCTAGTTTTTCCAATTATAGAAACTAGGTTATATAAATCTGCACCTTTTGGTAATCCAGTTAATACTGCTCTTAAAGGCATATATACTTTTCCAGGTCCCTCTCCAATTGTATCTAGAGTTTCTTTTAATAATTCTTTTGCTTTATCTACTGATATTTCTTCATCACAAGCAGATATTTTTTCTTCGAATAGATTTATTGATTTTTTACCTATTTCATCTTGAATAACAGTGTAAAGTCTTTCAATTCCTTTAACTTCTTTCTTATCTGTTTCTTCTGTTACAACAGGTAAAGTATACTCATCGTTGAAATAAACTTCTGATTGAGTTACAACCTCTTTTATTGTTTGAGCTCCTTCTCTTAATATATCCACAACTTTAGATATATTTTCAAATTCCTTCTCTGTTAACTCTTCACCTATTAATCCTGCATTTCTGAAGAATGGAATAGATAACTCTGTTAACTCTTTTAAATCTTTCATTCTCATATGTTGATTATTTACCCATCCTAATTTAACTAAGTCAAATACAGGACCTCCTAAAGATACTTTATCAATATCAAAGTTTTCATTAAACTCTTGTAATGAGAATATCTCTTTATTTTCACCAAATGAATAACCCATTAATCCTAAGAAGTTTACGATACCCTCTTTTAAGTATCCTTCTTCTTTATACCAATTTAATGATACTGGATTTTTTCTTTTTGATATTTTTGTTCTATCAGAGTTTCTAAGTAATGGCATATGAATAAATTCAGGCTCTTGCCATCCAAATGCTTTATAAAGTTGAATATGCTTAGGTGTTGATGCAATCCATTCCTCTGCTCTAATAACATGAGTTATATTCATTAGATAATCATCTACAACGTTTGCTAAGTGATAAGTTGGGTATCCATCGCCTTTTAATAAAACTTGATCATCAATTTTATTATTTTCAAAAACGATATCTCCTCTTAATCTATCCTTAATAACTGTTTCACCTTCGTAAGGCATTTTAAGTCTGATTACAAACTCTTCTTTAGCTTCTAATTTAGATGCTATTTCCTCTTTAGAAAGTGATCTACAGTGTCCATCATAACCTGGAGCTTTTCCCATAGCTTTTTGTCTTTCTCTTAATTTTTCTAATCTATCTTGTGTACAGAAGCAATGATAAGCTTCTCCTTTTTCAACAAGTTTATGTGCATACTCTCCATATAGATGGAATCTTTCTGATTGTCTATATGGTCCTGTAGGTCCACCTAAATCAGGTCCCTCAGCATAATCTAATCCTAACCACTTTAAAGCATCAAAAATCATCTGCTCTGATCCTTCTGTGTATCTGTTCTGGTCAGTATCCTCTATTCTTAAAATAAAGTCTCCGCCATTTTTATAAGCAAAAGCTAAGTTGAATAACGCTATGTAGGCTGTTCCTACATGTGGATCTCCTGTTGGAGATGGTGCTATTCTCGTTCTTACTCTTCTTTCCATTGTAATCTCTCCCTTTTTTGTAATTTGTACCCTATATTATAATCTATAAAAATAATAATTTCAAGATTACTTTATTAGTTTTTATTTTTTGACCATCTTAGGTAACCATTTATGAAGTTATCTATATCTCCATCCATAACTGCACGAATATTTCCACTTTCTACAGCTGTTCTATGATCTTTTACCATTGTGTAAGGTTGGAATACATATGATCTAATTTGATTTCCCCAACCTATCTCACTTTGTTCACCTTGAATTTTTTTCAATTGTTCCTCTTTTTTCTTCATTTCAATCTCTAAAAGCTTCGATTTTAATAACTTCATAGCAGTTTCTCTATTGCTTAGCTGAGACCTTTCTCTTTGACAAGTTACAACAACACCTGTTGGAATATGTGTTATTCTAACAGCTGAATCCGTCATATTTACGTGTTGTCCACCTGCTCCAGATGCTCTATATGTATCTACTCTTAAATCTCCAGTATCTATTGTCACTTCAACTGTATCATCAACTTCTGGCATAATATCTACTGAAGCAAATGATGTATGTCTTTTTTTATTTGCATCAAACGGTGATATTCTAACAAGTCTATGAACTCCTTTTTCACCTTTTAAATATCCATAAGCTCTTGTTCCTTCAACTAAAAGAGTTATTGATTTAATTCCAACAGAATCCCCTGACATGTAGTCCATTTCAGTTACTTTAAATCCTCTGACATTAAACCATCTCATATACATTCTATAAAGCATATCTGCCCAATCACAAGCCTCAGTTCCACCAGCACCTGAATGTATCGTTACAATAGCGTTATTTCCATCATATTCTCCATCTAATAGCATTTTTGTATCAAAATTATCAATTGTATGCATTAGCTTTGTATGCTTTTCTTCTAATTCTTGAACAAAATCTTCTTCACCAGAATCAACAAAATCTATTAGAATCTCTTCATCAAAAAACATAGTCTCTATTATTTCAAACTCTTTAACTATCTCTTTCTCTTCATTCATCTCTTTAATAATTTTTCCACTAGTTAACTTATCGTTCCAAAATCCATCTTCTAAAGTTTTTTGCTCTAAACCATTGATTTTAGTTTTTCTAGCTTCTAAGTCAAAGAGACCCCCTTATAGCGTCAATTTGATTTTTAAATTGATTGTATTCTCTTTTTAGTTCTAAAATATCCATCAAAATTCCTCCTAAATTTTATTTTAAATTTAATAATATCTTTTCTAACTCATCTAAACTTTTATATGAATAATAACTCTCATTTATTTTTAAAGAGCTCCCTCGAGAACATCTACCTAAACAATGTCTTTCTTCTATTGTAAATTCTACTTTATTTTTTAATTCTATAATTTTCTCTTTTAATCCTACTTGACTACAATTTCTACCTGTACAAATCTGTACATAAAATTTTGTTCTAGCTTTCTGTAATTTAGGATAAAATTTTATAGTACTTTCTAATGAAAATTGAAACATATCTATTTTTTTAGAAATATAAGCTAAAACTTCATCAGGTATATAATGTAGTTCATCAAGGACAAAAGATAAAATTTTATAATCATCTTTTTTATTCTCCAATCCATCTATGAATTTATCTAATTCATCATAAAATTCTGTCATTTTTCTCTCTCTCCATTATTATAGCAACGGCTGTTGCATAAGTTTTACAATGTGATATCGATACTTCAACTTTTATATCTCTTTTTTTTAATTCACCTAGCAATGTTACTTCTGGTTTTCCTAAAGAGTTATTTAGTATCTCTATATCAACTAAATTAAATCCTCTAACCCCAGTACCTAAAGCTTTTGAAATAGCTTCTTTTGCAGAGAATCTTCCTGCATAACTTTCAGCTTTTCCACCTTTAATCTCTATCTGTTCTATCTCTTTAACTGTAAATACTCTATCTTTGAATCCTTTTTTACTTATAGCTTTTTCTACTCTTTCAATTTCAACTATATCATTTCCAATACCTAAAAATTTCATAGTCCTACCTAACCTATATTATATAATTTTTTTGCATTTTCTGTTGTTACTTTTATAACCTCTTCTAAACTAATCTCTTTTATCTCTGCAATTTTTTCCGCTACATATTGAACATAAATAGGTTCATTTCTTTTTCCTCTAAATGGAATTGGTGTTAAATATGGAGCATCTGTTTCTAATACTATTCTATCTAAAGGAATATCTTTTACAACTTCTACTGTTTTTTTTGCATTTTTAAATGTTAAAGTTCCTCCAATTCCTAAATAAAATCTATCTATCAAAATTTTTGCTGTCTCAACAGATCCAGGATAACAATGAATAACTCCTTTTATTTCAGGAAATTCCTTCAAAATATTAACTGTATCTTCCATAGCATCTCTAGTATGAATAACTACTGGTTTATTTACTCTTTGAGCTAATTGGAGTTGTTTTTTAAATATATCTTGTTGAACCTCTTTTGGTTCTGTCATCCAATGATAATCTAAACCAATCTCTCCGATTGCTACAACTTTTGAGTCTTTAGCCATCTCTTCTAGTTTCTGTTCTATTTCATCATTATAATCAGAAATATCAGTTGGATGGATTCCTACTGTTGCATATATGAAATCATTTTTTTTTGCTAATTCTAAACTAACATCTGAACTTTTTAAATCATAACCTATATTTACACAAAATTCCAATTTTTCTTTTATTCTATCTATAACTTCTAATCTATCTAAATCAAATTGTTCATTATCTAAGTGACAATGTGTATCAACCAATTTCATATATTCACCTCATTAATATTTTAATAAAATCTTAGTATATTCTACCACAATAACTGTGTATTTTCTATATCCCTATCCTTTCATTTTTTATTTTTTGTTTTTTACAATAAAAGTAAAGATTTTGTTGTTCTATTTTAAAAAAAATGATAAAATAATTAATAGACTTATTAACGAAAAAGGAGAGTATTTTACATGGAACCAACTTTAATTTTTGGACATAAAAATCCAGATACAGATTCTATCTGTTCGGCTATTTCATTAGCTAGGTTAAAAGAGTTAAAAGGAGAATCTGCTCTAGCTTGCAGATTAGGAAACATTAGTAAAGAGACTGAATTTGTTTTAAATAGTTTTAACATAGATGCACCAAAACTACTTTCAACAGTAAGTGCTCAAATATCAGACCTTACTTCTGTTGAGAAAAGAACTATCAATCATAAAGAATCATTGAGAAAAGCTTTACAGATAATGACTGAAGAGAATTTTTCTAGTTTACCTGTTGTTAATAGTAAAAAACATTTAAAAGGAATGATTCACGTTTCTGATATAGCTAATGCTTATCTAAATATTGATTATTCTGATTTATTCTCTAACTACTATACAACTTATGAAAATTTAAAAGAAGTTTTAGAAGGTGAAGTTGTTAGTGGTGAGTACCCTTCTGGAAAAATTGAATCAAATTTAAAAGGAGTTAGTGAATATAGAAATATCTCTTCTGGTGATATTGTTGTAACTACAACTCTTTTAGATTCTATAGATGATTTAATTGAATCAAATGTAAAAATGATTTTACTTTGTTGTGATAAAGATGATGTTATTTTACCTAGAGATTCAAAAACTCCTATTTTAAGAGTTAACAAATCTTTATTTAAAGTAATTCCGTTAATATCTCAATCTGTTTCAATTTTATCAATTTTAAATAATGAAAAGTTTTATTCTTTCTCTACTGATGATTATTTAGTAGATATTAAAGATATTATGAAAGAGTCTTCACAAACAAACTTCCCTGTTATAGACAATAATGGTGAAGTTTATGGAACTATCAGAACAAAAAACTTAATTAATTTCACTAGAAAAAAAGTTGTTCTTGTTGACCATAATGAAGATACTCAATCTGTGGCTGGATTAAAAGATGCTCAAATCGTTCAAGTTGTTGATCATCATAAATTCGGTAACTTTGAAACTAATGAGCCTGTAAAAATAAATGCAGAAATTGTAGGATGTACTTGTACAATAATATATGACCTTTATAAAACTGCTGGAATTGTTCCACCAAAAGAGATTGCTGGTTTAATGATGAGTGCTATTTTATCTGATACACTTTTATTTAAATCTCCAACTTGTACAGATAAAGATATTCTTGCTGTTAATGAACTTGCTAAAATTTCTGAAATAGAAAGCTTTGAAGCTTACGGAATGGAAATGCTTATAGCTGGTACTTCTTTATCAGATAAAACTCCTGATGAAATTTTAACTATGGATCAAAAAGAATTTTCTATGAATGGTATAAAGTTAGCTATATCTCAGGTTAATACAGTTGATGTTAAAGGTCTTCTAAATCAGCAAAAAGATTTAGAAAATGCTATGGCTAAAACAAATATTGAAAATGATTACCAATTATCTGTTCTTGTTATAACTGATATTGTTAAAGCTGGTTCAATGCTTGTTGTTGTTGGAAACTCATCTATTGTTGAGAGAGCATTCCATACAACTCTAAATAATAATACTGCTTGGGTTGATGGTGTTGTTTCTAGAAAAAAACAGGTTGTTCCTTTCTTAATGGCTGCGTCTCAAGGAGTGTGATTTTAAATGTTTCTACCTACTACAATGGAAGAGGTTAAAAAACTAGGTTGGGATTCTTTAGATATTATTTTAATATCTGGTGATACATATTTAGATTCCTCATATAATGGTACTGCTATTATTGGAAAATGGTTACTTAAACACGGTTTTAAAGTGGGTGTTATTGCTCAACCTGATATTAATTCTGATAAAGATATTACTAGACTAGGAGCTCCTAATTTATATTGGGGTGTTTCTGCTGGTTGTGTTGATTCTATGGTTGCCAATTATACAGCTACTAAAAAACCAAGAAAAAGTGACGACTTTACTCCTGGTGGAGAAAATAATAGAAGACCTGACAGAGCAACTATGCAGTACACAAACCTAATCCGTCGTTTCTTTAAAAATAGCCCTATTCCTATTGTTTTAGGTGGAATAGAGGCAAGTCTTAGAAGAGTTGTTCATTTTGATTACTGGAGTAACTCTTTAAGACGACCCTTAATCTTTGATGCTAAAGCTGATATTCTATCTTATGGAATGGGTGAAAAATCTATGTTAGAGCTTGCTGAAGCTCTAAAAAACAAAGAAGATTGGAGAGGTGTTAGAGGAATTGGTTATATCTCTAAAGAGCCTTTAGAGGGCTATTTAGCTCTTCCTAGCTTCGAAGAGTGTTTAGAAAAAAAAGAAAACTTTGTTAAAGCTTTTGAACTTTTCTATAATAACTGTGACCCAATTACAGCTAAAGGTATTTATCAAAAAAATGCTGATAGATATTATATCCAAAATCCTCCTCCTGAAAGCTTTACCGCTGAAGAGATGGATGAAATTTATGGATTAGATTTTGAAAGAGATGTTCATCCTTACTATAAAAAAGATGGTCATGTTAAAGCCTTAGATACAATTAAAAACTCTGTTACTACACACAGAGGATGTTATGGTGAATGTAATTTCTGTGCAATAGCTGTTCACCAAGGTAGAACTGTTATGTCTAGAAGTGAAGATTCTATTATCAAAGAAGTTACGCATATTGCAAATTCAAAAAAATTCAAGGGAAATATATCTGATGTTGGTGGACCTACAGCTAATATGTATGCACTTGAATGTAAGAAAAAATTAAAACATGGCGCTTGTCCTGATAGAAGATGTCTTTATCCAGAGACTTGTACTGCATTAAAATTAGATCATTCAAAACAGATTGGGCTTTTAAGAAAGCTTAAATCTATTGATAAAATAAAAAAAATATTTATTGCATCTGGTATCAGATATGATATGATTTTAGATGATAATAAATTCGGTGATAACTATCTTGAAGAAATTATTAAAGACCATATTTCAGGACAGATGAAAATTGCTCCTGAACATACAGAGAATAAAATTCTTTCTCTAATGGGTAAACAAGGAAAAAGTATATTAAAAGAGTTTAAGAATCGTTTCTACGAACTGAATAAAAAGCATGATAAAAAACAATTTTTAACTTATTATCTAATTGCTGCTCATCCAGGGTGTAACGAAAAAGATATGTTAGATTTAAAAAGATTCGCATCCTCTGAGCTTAAAATAAGTCCAGAGCAGGTACAAATTTTTACTCCTACTCCATCAACTTATTCTACACTTATGTATTATACCGAAATGAATCCATTTAATGATAAAAAAATATTCGTTGAAAAGGACAATGGTAAAAAACAAAAACAAAAAGATATTATCACTCAAACAAATAAAACTAGGAGGTATTAAAATTGAAACCAATTGTTGCAATCGTAGGAAGACCTAACGTTGGAAAATCAACATTATTTAA
>JBOFYP010000206.1:0-9835 GCA_051654725.1 Cetobacterium sp. | reverse complement strand
CTGAATTTAATGGAATAGAGTTTATACAAGTACCTAGATTTTATCCGAGTAGTAAAACTTGTTCAAAGTGTGGAACTATTAAGAAAGATTTAAAACTTTCTGACAGAGTTTTCAAATGTGAATGTGGTCATATTATGGATAGAGATTTAAATGCAAGTATAAATTTAAGCAATTATAGAGTTTCCTAAAAAAGAAAACTATAATATGTACCGTTCGTTATGCGGGAATTTAAGCCTTTGAAGAGTTATAAAAACGAGAGTAGTCTCTAAATGTAGACAAAATTGAATTCTATGAAAAAGGAATGATACTTTTGACTTTATATATTTTATTAAAATAATTATAGAGTTCTATAAGTATTTGGTAACGGGATATTTTTGAAAGCGATTTTATTTTTTTTCTTATTAATGAAACTAATAGTCTCTGGGGAGAGTATCCCTATGATTCCATTACTTCCTGCTATTCCAACTGATAAAGTTGAAACAGGTAAAGATGGAGTTGTAAAAACTAGAACTCTTTTGAGAACAGGGATGTTAGAGGTAGTTTTAAAAGCTGAAGTTGTACTACCTCTTGAGGTTATAACAGATGTGGATATCAAAGCTCTCGTTGTGGATGATGAAAATTTAGAGATTCCTTTCGAAGTTGAACTGAATCGTGCTCCAGAATCTGCTGGAATATATAAGCTCAATTTTTCTAAAACCGCTCTGGACATAGATGATGACGGTGTTATTGATACTGAAATTTTCTCCTCTAACAATATCAGCAGTAAAGTTATTAAAGATAACTATGTTAAAATAACTGGTAAAAATATTTCAAAAGAGGGGACACATAAAAAAAGAGTATATATAACTGTGGAGGTGAATCATTGATGAAAATTTTCTTCACCTTATTTTTACTAATAACTTCAACTGCTTTCAGTAAAATTAAGATAACTACAAAGCCTGTCGTTTTTAAAGAGGTTCGAGCTCAGAGCAGTGGAAACTATAAGTCTCGTGCTGTTGCTCGTGGAGTTATTGAGATATACTCTGATAATTTAGAGGAGGATTTTGGAAAATTAGTCAGTTTCTCTTTTCCAGATCACACATATATTACAAACCGTAAACGTTGGGTTAAAACAGATAAAATCTTATTTAAAAAAAATGAGAAAGATGTAATTATAGATTCTGAAAATAAGAAGATTATTTTCCATGTTGTATTAGATAAAAAAGAGCTTTCTAAAGAGGAAAATCGAGAGCTTATCGACGGTATCTATGTTGGTGTTTTACCTATGAACTACTCTATCTATAGCAAAGAGATGTGATAATATGAAAAACTATATAAAATTGATTTTAACCTTAGTATTAGCTCTATTTTTAAAAGAAAACTCTTCTGCTTCAGATAATCGTGAAATTATAAGAGCTTTTGAAAAAGGAAAACCAGCGAAGATGGATATTGAGGTTACAAAGGTTCGAAGTGATAACTTTATTGAGTTCTATATTGATAAAATTGAGAAAAAAATCTATCGTGATATAACTCAGAAAACTCGTGAAATCGAGGATTTAGAAAAGAAGTTGTATGTCACAACATACTTGAAACCGAATACCAAAACCAATACAATTCATGATGAACTACCTTATGAAATCCTAACTCGTAATGGCAGAAGATACCTCGAAATATCCTACTCTAAAGAGCCTGAAAAAATTTATCTCTGGGTTCTTAAAAAGGATAAAGTTCAAAAACTTTATACTGGAATTTTTAAAGAATATTTAAATACTCGTAAAGTTGTTGAAACAAAAAAAATAGAGATGTGGTTCAATTATAATTTAAATGAAGAAAATTTCTTCGGAATTGATAAATTAGGTACAATTATTGATATTGAAAGTCCAAACTTAAGTTGGTATAGTGGACAAATGACTTCTGCATGGGATAATGATAATATTGGTCATTTAACTTATACAATTAAAATTGATAATAATAATCCTTTTGGAGGAAAATCTCCTAAAGGAAATACTAGTTTTACTGTTGCTTCTAATGGAATTACCTTTAATCATATCAATCGTACATCTGGTTATACTTTTTCTTTCAATCCAACTTCGGATTTTGAAAAAATAACTATTGAATATATTAGTGCTGCTAATAATGGTTCCAACACCGATGCTTATTCTGATACCGTAATTATTTATGGTAAAAAAAATAATTTTTATTTAGAAAAAGAAGATATGGATTTTGGAACATTCTCTAAAACCGAAGGTAAAACAGCTCAATCTAAAATTATAGCATTCAATACTGACAATGTAACTTATCAATTACAGATTCCAAATTCGATAAATATAAAAACTGGGACAAATGAAGAGATAAGAGTAGATTTAACTTTAACTAAAGATGGAAATTCTACTGAAATTAATTATATAAATGGAGTTATTCCAGAACCTAATTCTGGTAATGAATATACAGAAGGCTCATACACTGGAACTATTCCTGTTACTGTTATTGTTACACCTAAAAAACGTGGAGGACGATTTTAATGAAAAAATATTTAATGATACTTTTAACACTGATAATGACTACAATAAGCTATGCTTTTCATATCTCGCCAGATGGATTTGGTAAGAGATTTGACGAGGGAGCTATGCAAGAGTATACATTTAAAAATAATACTGGTAAAACAGTGAGATACCGTTTCAAAATTTTACCTGGCTCAAACGGACGTAGTATGCATGATTGGATTGAATTCGAACCTAAATTTATGACAATCAAAGATTCAGAATCTAAAAAACTAAAAGTTTTTGCTAAATCACCAGATGGAACACCTATCGGTGATTACAACTTCTATTTAAATGTTGAAACCGTAACTCTACCAAATACTATTGGAAACACAAAAGAGGGAACTGCTGCTGCTGGTTCAACAGTTGGGTTATCACTAAATATCGAGATGATTGGTTGGGTTGGAGATTTACCAGCACAATTGAAGCTTGAAAAATATGAACTAAAAGAAAAGAACGGTGTTTTATACTTAAATGGTTTTGTTAATAATCGTACTGAAAAAAGATTTGTTCGTTATATGATAGATATTATTGGTAACAATGGTCAACGTGAAACTTTTTACGGTGGCGTTGTAGGTGCTAAAAAAACAAGAGATATCAATGTCCCACTTCCTAAATTTAAAAAGAAAAGTGATATCTGGAAATTAGAGGTTCGAGAAACTTTAGATAGAAATCTTATTCAAACAATAAATTTCTAATTTAATTCATCCAATATTTTTTTGTATTCTACTTATTATCTGATATAATAAGTAGAATACTTTTTTGGGGGGAGTTTATGTTTCTTAAATTAACTATCTTTTTTCTATTTCTATTCACACAAATATTTTGCATAAATTTAACTACAGAAGAGAATGAGTGGATTAACAAAAATCAAAAAAATATTTTTAATATCTTTATTTATAATCCTAATCATATCTATTTTTTTAAAAAAGAAAACGATGAACTTGGTGGCGTTTATATTGATTTTTTTAAAAAAATATCTTATGAAACAGGATTGAAATTTAATATTAAAATTGGTAATCGAGAAGAGTTTCAAACTTTACTTAATAATGCTGATGGAGATATTTTATTTAATCCCAGTAAAACATATCCTAGAGAACAAAAATACTTTTTTGTTCCAACTTTAAATACTTATTCCCTCGGAATCTATTCAAAAAAAAATATCTCTATAGATATCAATCAATTATCAAAATACAAAATAGGAATTCTTCCTAGCACATCTGATAAAATTTTAATGAATGATTTTTTTCCAGATTTAAATAATCTCATTTCAATAGAAGAGGATGGTAATTTTGGATTTAAATCTCTTGATAATAAATCTCTCGATGGACTTATTGGAAAAAGCAGTAACGATATTTTAAAAACATATAAATTTACACCTCTTAATCAAATTCCAGCTTCAAATTTATGGATGGCTGTCAACAAAAAACTTCCTGAGCTTCACTCTATTGTATATAAATATAAGGAAAATTTTACAAATGAAGAGATTCGAGCAAGCTTAAAAAAAGAAAGACCTTTATTTTATAAAATGTTGCTAAATGATAATCAAATTTTGAAAAATTTAAAAAAAAGGTACAAAGTTATCAAAGTTTTAATACCATCAAGTGAGAATGTACTTCCTTTATTTTATAAAACTAATACTGGATATAAGGGGTATATTGTTGACCGTTTAAACGAACTTTCTTTTTTAATCGAAGTTCCTATTATATTTACTCAAAATCCAGATGATTACGATATTAAAGCTATTGATTCAAATGTTTTTTTAAATAATGATTTTAGCATGTATATTCCTTATTATTCAATCCACACAGCTGTTTTTTCACGTATTTCTGAAGATTTTATAGACTCTTCAAAAGAGATTCATAATAAAAAAGTTGGTTTTGTCTCACCAGATAATTTACGACCTAAGTTTTTGAAATATCTTCCTGCATTTAAAACCTCTAAAATATATGAGGATACAAGTACTTCTTTAAATGGAATTTTAAATAATGAAATTGATTATCTATATGGAGATTTTAAAATCATTTCTATGGCTATTTCAAATAAATATTTAGAAAACCATATTAAGGTTTCTGGATTTATAGGTGGAAATCAAACAATAGGCTTTAAAATAAAAGAGGATACTGAGCTATTACAAATTTTTGATAAAATTTTCCCAAATCATCTTGCTGAAATTAATATTTTACAAACCGAATTAAAGGTGCTAAAAAAACTTAATCCTGATTATAAATACCTCTTAATGGTTTCATCTGTACTTCTCTCTATAATTGCTATGCTTTTCTACTTCTTAAAAAAAGCTACTGCTGCTTCTGAAAAGGAAAAACGAATTACAAGAGCTTTAGTTCATAGCTTTGAAGCTGCAAATGAATTAAATGATGAAGATACTGGAAATCATATTTTAAGAGTTAATCTCTATTCAAAATTTTTAGCTGAAAAGCTAAAATGTCCATATAAATTCATACAAGAGGTTGGAGAATATGCTTCTCTTCATGATGTTGGTAAAATTGTTATCTCTGATTCAATCTTAAAAAAACCAGGGAAACTGACTGTAGATGAATTCGAAGAGATGAAAAAACACGTTATTTTAGGAAGAGATCTTGTAGAGATGATGGAGCTTGGGTCTATTGCTGAAAATATAGCTCACTATCATCATGAGAAATGGAATGGTAAAGGATATTATCATAGATTACAAGGTGAAGAGATACCTTTAGAGGCTAGAATTGTAGCTCTGAGTGATGTCTATGATGCTCTTCGACAGAAAAGAGTATATAAAGATGGATTATCTCATGAAGAGGCTGTATCTATTATAAAAAGTGAATCTGGAGAACATTTTGACCCAGCTATTGTAAAAATATTTCTAGAGTTTAACCTTGAATTTGATAAAATTTTCAAACAAAATTAAATATTTAAGAAAAAAGAGAGCGAAAAATTTCGCTCTCTAATTTTTTATAGATATCTTAATTTTAAATATATTCCAGCTAAGATTAAAGTTTGTACCGCTATTAGTGATCCAAATTTTAAGAATTTAACGAAATCTATTTTACATCCTGATTTAGTTGCTACTCCAACTGCTACTACGTTTGTTGCTGATCCTAGAATAGAGATATTTCCTCCTAAACAAGAACCAAACGAAAGTGCCCACCAAAGTGCTTCTTTGTTTACACCATCAAACGTTGGTGCCATAACATTTATAATCTTTGAAACAGTTGCAGCATTTGCAACGTTTCCAATAATTGAAGTAAATAAGGCTGATATTGTCATTATAGAGTAAGTTGCTAATCCAAAGTTTCCTTTTGTAAACTTTATCATCAAATCTCCAATCACATCAATTACATGAATCTTTTCAATTCCAACTACCATCATAAATAAACCTATGAAGAAGAACAATGTATCCCATTCAACGTGTTTAAATATATCTGCTGGTTTTCTCTTAGCTTTTGTTACAAGTAAGAATGCTCCACTTAAAGATATTATTGCAAGACCTTTATTTATGAAGTTGTTTAATATAAAGCCTAAGATAACTAGTGTGAATATCGTTCCTGCTTCTTTTAAAAGCTTCTTGTCTTTTAGTGCTCTTCCTGGATTCATCTCCATTATTCTAGCTTTCAACTCTGTAGATACATGGAAATCTTTACCATAAATAAAGTATACATTTACTAGTAATATTACCATTGAAAGTATTGCTACTGGTGATGTGTTGAATAAAAATTCATTGAATCCAAGTCCACTTTCGTGACCTATTATTAACTGAGTTGGGTCTCCTATTAAAGTGGCGTTTCCACCAATATTAGCTGCCATTATCTCTGTTATTACAAATGGGAATGGGTTTAATTTCAACTCTCCAGCAAGTAATATAGATATTGGTGCCATCAATAGTATTGTTGTAACATTATCTAAGAAAGCTGAACAAACAGCTGTAACTAACGCTAATAACACTATTAATAAGAATGGTTCTCCTCTAACAAACTTTGCCAGTGTGATAGCAAACCATTGGAAAACTCCAGTTTCAGATATAAGATGAACCATTATCATCATACCTATCAGTAAGAAAAGAATCTCTAATCTACTTGATACTGCATGTAACGCTTCCTCTTCATTAAATAAACCAACCATAGACATAGATAATCCACCAATCATAGTTGCCCATGCTCCAGGGACTTTTTCTGTTATTATGCAGTAGAAAACTGCTATAAAAATAGAAAGTCCTAATATTAAACTTAACATAACTCACTTCCTTTATATATGTAATATTTTTCTTATAATATCTGACCTCAATATAATTCCAAGGTACTTTCCATTTTCAATAACATATATTCTTGTTACACCACGATTCATAAATAGGTATGAAATTTCCATTAAAGATGCCTCTTTATCAACTGTTACAATACCCTCTTTTCTGTATAAATCTTCTATTGTTGTTATTTTTTCATTTACCAAATAATTTTCAAAAGGTTCTCCAACAGTCATAAAGTTTAAATCATTTAAAATTGTTGTATATTTTGGCATTCCGAAAGCTATAAGCTCTCTTTCTGTCATCTCACCTAAGAAATTGTTATCTTTATCAACAACAGGAATTCCTGTTACTTTTTCCATAATTATTTTCTTAGCAATATCCTCTAGTGTATTTGTCACTCTTGCTGGCTCAGGTGAATTTGTCATTAAATCTTCTGCTGTTATATTGTGATCAATCTCTATGTTAACAGATTCTAAACTTTTTATTGTTGCTATTGGATTCTTTTGGGCTATAATTTTATCTAAAACATCCTTATTCTTCATAGCTAGCTTTGATATTCCTGACATAACTTTAAGTATTTTCTTACTCTTCAGTACATCTGCAAGTATAAGAATTACAATTTTCAAGTCTTCCTCTTCATTATTCAAATTTCTAACTTTAATCTGCTTTTCAGGGAATCCTATTGCTACAAGTATATCATCATAGTGTTCTAATCTTCCGTGTGGTAAGGCTATTCCGTGTCCTAAATATGTTGAAGCTTCCTCTTCTCTTTTTAAAACAGCTTTTCTCATAATCTCTTTCTCTTGTTTTAAAACTTTGTTATTTTCTACTAATTTCGTTAGTAAATTATCCACTAATTCATTTATGTCGTTTCCTTTAAGGTTTGGAATAATCACTTTTTCGGATAAATAACTAGACAATTTCATTTGAAGCCCCCTTATTTTTACACTTTTTTGTGCTTTCTATATTTTAGTATAACATACATTTACAAAAAGTAAAGCATTTTTTGAACCGTGAGTCAAAAAAACTTTTATATCCTACCAGCTTCCGCCGCCGCCGCCGCCAGCTCCGCCTCCAGAAGAACCTCCACCAACAGAGGAACCTCCTCCTCCTCCATAGTTTGTCGCTGACTTTGGTGATGAAAGCATATTATCATTTAAAGCTCCTACAGATCTATTGAACCCTCTCATAAATGTAGATAGTAGAAATACATTTCCAATCCCACTTCCCCCTCCATACCATTGAGGAGGCTCTACAACTAACTCTTTAAACTTATCTGCCCATAGCTCACTCACCCCTAATACTATTGTGTAAGGTAATATGTTATAGAAATAAGCTGGATTATCTTTTAATAGTAGCTCTAACTTGTTTTTTTCTGCAGTTTCTAAAAATCTTTTAAATCCTAAAACACGTCCTAAAATTTGACGTCCATAATCTGTTTTCACTTTAACTTTGGTGCTAATTATTAGTGTTACTAACAATGATATTAATGCTAATCCAACAGTAATTGCAAAACGTGTTTTAGATAAAACTCCAAAATATTTATAGAATAGGAATGTAGAACCGAATATCAATAGTATTGATGCTCTAATACTATTTCCCAATCTCAATGATTTTGAAGTATAAAGAGATTTTTTACTCATTATTAAATCAATATCCAAAATCTCTGCACTTTTTTGCATATGTTTATAGAATCTATTTTTAAGCTCTGAAATTAAGAGTTTTCCCTCTCCATTTTTATAAGAACTAATAGCTCTATAAAGATATATTTCAAACTCTTTTTCACTCACGATATCATCTTTTAAAAAATGGATTTCAAAATCCTCTTTCGAGAAAAATCCTGCAGCTTTTTTTTCATTTATTTTTAAGTATCCAGAATTTGCCCAATAGAATATCAATGAAGTTAAATCTTTGCTATCAACTGAACCATCTACATAATATCCTACCTCTGTTGGTGTAAGATTATCAGGTGAATAGAACTCTACTGTTTGAACTATATTACTATCATCTCTGAATTTTCTCCAAAGTAAAATTGCACCTAATGGTACAGCAAAATATGTTAAATATAGTAATCCTTTTAGAACGTTAAATATAAATTTCTCTTTACCATTATTGAAATACCCTTCTGGTAAAGGTAGTGCTACTGTAACACTCTCATTCGGATTTAAAGGTTTTAATGTATAACCTTTAATAATATTTCCATCTACCGACCATTTTACATCTCTATTAGATGTACTACCTCGAACTCCAGAGGTAAAGTTTACTCTACTAGCATCAAACTCTTTCGGTAATTTTATACTAAACTCTAACCTTTTAATCTCAGTATCCCAATCGTTTCCAATTAAGTTATAATAAACCTCATCATATTTAGGTAATCTATCCCAACCTAAATTATGTTTAAATTTTATAATATAATTTTTAGCTCCTGTAAGATATACTTCGGGGTCTCCTAATCTTAAATAGATATAATCCCCCTCATCTTTGGCATGAGTTTTAACATTTGTTTTTACATCACTCACTTTTATCTCTCGACCATTGAATTTTTCAGGAATAATTCTAAAAATTCCTCTTCTAGGCTTCTGAAAATTTACATCTATACTCTCTTCTACTTTATATATATTTTTTTCATCTATATCTATATTTACACGGTAGTTATCTATAACATATCCACTGTCACAGAATATAGATGTAGTTAATGTTAAGAAGAGTAAAAATATTCTAAAACTGTACTTTAACATTTTGTCTTTCCTCTTCACTTTCAACTTTAAAGAATGGATATTTTTTAAATCCAAAATTATTAGCTATTATCAATGTTGGGAATGTTTCACACATAGTATTATAAACTCTAACGCTACCATTATAATATTTTCTAGCTTGAAGTATTTCATCTTCAATTTTTACCAACTCATCTTGAAGTTTCATAAAATTTTGATTTGCTTTTAATTCTGGGTATGATTCTGTTAAAGAGAATAGTTTTCCTAATGCTCCTGTTATCATATTTTCATTCTCTATTTTTTCAGATGTAGATGTTGCAGTCATATACTTATTTCTTGCAGATATTACAGCTTCTAAAGTAGTGCCC
>JBOFYP010000205.1:0-1298 GCA_051654725.1 Cetobacterium sp. | reverse complement strand
AGTAAATTATTCTCACCCATCGGTTTCACCCTTTAGAGTAATGAAGTTTACTTCTCATTAATGCTACAACATTAATGAGAAGCTCGAAAAGTAAACTTTAAACGGACCCTTCGGGGTCCGTTGTTTACCACTTTTTTTTGCCATTGACAAAAAATAATAGAGAGTCCCTTGCGGGACCCTCTTAAGATTAGAACTTATGTACGTAGTCGATGTTACTGCCTTCAGCAGTTAAGCGTTTGATAGCATTGTCTTTGCCATATTGCTTAACATAATCGCATTGCTTATCAGCATCGAAGAGTTCATTGTTATACTCATGTACCTTAGCAATGTACTCACTGACTACCGCTTCAACAGCCTCAATATTGAATACGATAGGTTGTAACGGAGCAGTGTCCATTAGCAAACCGTTCTTATTGGCCCAGTCAAGCGACAAACCATCTTGCATAGCCTGGTACATCTGATCATGCAACTCATATGTGGCCGGGTATGTTGTATAACCGTTATCCAATGCGATGTTTCCAATACCATTTGTCTTGTATGGCATGTCGGTATCATCAGTATCAATGGTGCAATATGCAGCACCGTTAGCGACCGCCGCCAAAAACTTGTAATAGTCTCGGTTGCCGTACACCTTACTAAACAGTTCTGGATGTGTAGCTTTAACTACAGTAGCAACTTCTGAGTTAACGCGAACGATGTTTACGAATTTGATAGTAGTCATGATTCTTTCCTTCTAAATATCCAAGATAGTATGAAGCAAGTTAATTGCTTCTGTTCACCAAAATAATATATGTCTGAAATTATTTTCATTGAAACATGGCAAAAAAAAATAATAGGGAGTCCCGAAGGACTCCCGTATAATTATTTGTATCCAGTGAAGATATGCGAGTACGGATTGAAACCATGATTAATCATATTCTTCAGTCCGTGGAACACATAGTCATCTTTATCGACATCTTGCTTTCCGGTATAGTGCATAACAGCCTTAAGAATCTCCGGCCGTACCACTTGACCATAGATGTCCGGTGCACTGATATCGTAAATGCTGTAGCTTGATAAACGACCTTCGAGCGTATAGTGCCTGCTAGCTTGTTCAAATACCAGCCCGAAACATTCTGTTAAATGAATGCCCAAGATAGTATTATAACTACCAGTGAAGGAACATGCTAACACTTCAGACAATAACGACTCATGTTGTCCGGTCTGGAAGATCGCTTTATAGATCTGGCGTATACGCATCTGTATTTCATCTACAGGCATATCCAGACCCTCAATAGCAACTTCAGAAACAACGTAGG
>JBOFYP010000204.1:0-1542 GCA_051654725.1 Cetobacterium sp. | reverse complement strand
ATAATTTTAAATTTTATTTATATTTAGAAAGTGTTTTTAATATTTTTGCATAATTCTCATTGTCTTTATAGTAATCCTCTCTATTTTCACTTTTCAGTAAGGCTTTGAATGAAGAATCTAGTAACATTAAATTATTGAGGTCATCACTTCCTCCATGTTCTTTTGGAACTATCCTATGAACATAGAAGTTGTTATTTCCCTTTATATATTCGCCTGTTATTTCACAAGTTGAGTTTCTTGCGACTCTCAAGATTGCTCTTATTTGAGGGTCTTCTATTTCGTTTATCTCAATTTGTTTTTCTACATCCATAACTTTCTTTTTCGCTGAAAATTGTTTAGGTATTTTAAACTTTATAGCTTGTAGCGTGAAAATTGTAGTGTTTGCTACGTTCCATACTTGAAAGTTATACCCTTTATAGCGGAGTTTGTATTTCTTATCCTTTTTATCAGAAGGTTTCCCTATTCTGTTCACTAAGGATTTATTAACTATATAGCCAATTTTACTAAAATCTATATTTACCATTGTTGCCATGCGATAATAATTTTGAATCCCTAGTATTACCGAATTAAATTTAGAGACTTGCTGGGCTGTCCGTCTCTTTTGAAGCTCTTTTACCTGTTGTTTGATTAGAATTAAAATAGATTTCTTTGCTTTGTCAGATATATATGACCTCGCAGTTAATTTATTTCTATTCTTAATAGCTTTGAATTTTATTCCTAAAAAGACGCTGTACTCTTTTCTTAGATTTACTATTTTTGATTTCTTTTCAGAAATTTCTAATTTCAATCTATCTCTTAAGAAGATTTTAACTAATTTGAACATCTTTTCCGCAGAACCTCTATCTCTACAGAAGAGTTTAAAGTCATCTGCGTATCTAACAATTCTAACTTCAGTTAAATTTGTACCTTTCAATGCTCTCTCTTTTTTCCCACCAGAAGAATATTCTCTTCTAGTTTTTATTCCCGACCATTGTTTGTGAATCCACCAATCTAGTTCATTTAGAACTATGTTAGCTAAGAGTGGTGAAAGAATTCCACCTTGAGGAGTTCCCTTCTCAGATTGAATAATATCCTTGTTTTGTAATACAGTTTCCACTTTCAACATACATTTTATTATTGATAACGTTTTCTTGTCCATAGATTTAAATCGCTGAAGTTGTTTTATCAACTTTTTATGATTTATATTATCAAAGAATCCTTTTATATCTACGTCAACAACAAAATGTAGTTTCGCTATATTTACCATGTGATAACAAGTTGCTATCGCATGTTCTGTACTACGTTTTGGTCTGAATCCAAAGGAGTTTTTATGGAATCTGTTTTCAACTATTGGTTCTAATACCTGTTTAAAACATAGCTGTACTAGTCTATCGTAGATATTAGGTATTCCTAGCGGTCTAAACTCTCCATCTCCTTTTGGAATCTCTACTCTTTTTACCATTCCTGGTGTGTATCTGCCCTTTAAATCATATTTAATTCGTTTTACTATTTCATCTTCAATTTTTAATATATCGCTTATGGTTTCGCCATTCACTCCAGGAG
>JBOFYP010000203.1:0-1441 GCA_051654725.1 Cetobacterium sp. | reverse complement strand
TAGATATAATAGATAGGTATAATAAATCCTTTCCCACAAAGGAATGCCGTTCGTTATATTAAAAATAATATAACTATTTTCGAGGAGGAAGAAAAACGTGAAAAAGTACACTGCAATGCAAAGAAAAGAAGACGTTGTTAGAGAATTCGTTCAATACGACGCAGAAGGAAAGATATTAGGAAGATTAGCTGCTGAGATAGCTAAAAAATTAATGGGTAAAGATAAGGTTTCTTACACTCCACATATTGATGGAGGAGACTTCGTAATCGTTACAAACATCGAGAAGGTTGCTGTAACTGGAAAGAAATTAACAGATAAAGTATACTACAGCCATTCAGGATTCCCTGGTGGACTAAAAGAAAGAAGATTAGAAGAGATTCTTGCTAAGAATCCTAAAGAAGCTTTAATGCTTGCTGTTAAAAGAATGCTTCCAAAGAACAGATTAGGAAGAGAACAATTAACAAGATTAAGAATATTTATCGGTGCTGAGCACGCTCATACTGCTCAAAAACCAGTAAAAGCAGAATTTTAATTAGGAGGGATTGACAGTGGCAGAAATGATTCAATATAGAGGAACTGGAAGAAGAAAAACTTCAGTAGCAAGAGTAAGACTTATCCCTGGTGGACAAGGAATCGAAATCAACGGAAAAACTATGGCAGATTACTTCGGTGGAAGAGAGTTACTTTCTAAAATTGTTGAGCAACCATTAGTTTTAACTGAAACTTTAAACAAGTTTGAAGTTAAAGTAAACGTAATCGGTGGAGGAAACGCTGGTCAAGCTGGAGCTATCAGACACGGATTATCAAGAGCTTTATTAGAAGCTGATGAGACTTTAAGAGCTGCTTTAAAAGAAGCTGGATTCTTAACAAGAGACTCAAGAATGGTAGAAAGAAAGAAATACGGAAAGAGAAAAGCAAGAAAATCTCCTCAATTCTCAAAGAGATAATTGTTTTTATTCAAGAAGTTTTGCAGATGCATTTATGTATCTGCTTTTTTTTTGTTTTAAATTTTTTTAGTAATAGAAAAATGTTGAAAGAGTGTTCTGAAAAAGTTTTTTATAAAATTTTAAAATTGGAAATAGTGTTCCAAAAATAAAAAAATATAGATATAAAAAATATATGAATAATCAGAAATGACTAAATGTTCAGTGAAATAAGTATTTACAAAAATATACTTTAGTTAAATATAGGTTAAAAAAAGTGGTAAAATAGAAGAAATGTATAAAAAATATAGACGTAAAAGAGTTGTAAAAAGTTTGTAAAAAAATAAAAAAGTGTTTACAAATGAATTAAAATATTGTATAAACTACGTAACGGGAGAAATTCAAAACGGGGATTTCTAAAAAAATAAAATATTAACTGGAGGGAATTTATATGAAAAAGTTAGCACTTTTATTAGGTTCTTTATTAGTAGTTGGAGCAACAGCATCTGCGAAAGAAT
>JBOFYP010000202.1:0-2206 GCA_051654725.1 Cetobacterium sp. | reverse complement strand
CCCCGCTTGATTTTACGAGATATTTTCAAAGTAATTTCTTTCAAATACTTCTGGTGAAACATAATTTAAACTACTGTGGAGCCTATTTTTATTATAGAATCCTTCTATATAATCAAAAATTTGAACCTGAGTTTCCTTTTGATCTAAAATAGAGTTTGGATAAATTTGTTCCTTTTTTAAACTAGAATGAAAAGACTCCATTGCTGCATTATCATAGCAATTTCCTTTTCCACACATGGATTGTTTAATATTATGATTTTTTAAAATATTTTTAAAAGCTTTGCTTCTATATTGCGATCCTTTATCACTATGCAAAATAAGACCTTTAGTCCAATTTCGCCTAGATAATGCTAGGTTCAATGTATCTTCAACGAGTTTTGAATCCATTCTATCATTAATGATATGAGAAATAATTTTTCTGCTATAAAGGTCCATAATAGATGATAAATACATCCATCTTTTTTTAGTCCAAATATAGGTTATATCTGTTACCCAAACTTGATTTGGAGCAGTTACAACAACATCTTTAATCAAATTTTGTTCTATAGAATCTTTGCTAGGTGAAGCTTTAGCTCTGAATTTCTTATGAGAGATTGCGTGAATAGAATTCTGTTTCATAAGCTTTGCAACAAGCCTTTTACTAGCAATATGACCATTGGCATTTAAAGCTGCTGCTATTCTAGGAGAACCGTATGCTCTTCTTGAATCTATATGAATTTTTTTTATTTTATTTACTATAATAATTTTTTTAGCTTCTTTTTCTAACCTTTTAGCTTTAGAGGCTAAATGTTTATAGTAACCACTACGTGAAACACCGCAAACCTTGCATAAGATATTAATACTATGAACTTTAGAATGAACTTGGATGAATTCGAATTTAATTATAGCAGAAATTATTTCGTTAGTCTCGAAAATATAGCCGTTGCCTTTTTTAAAATGTCATTTTCTTCTTCAATTTGTTTGATTTTTTTCTTTAACTCTCTGATTTCTTTCTGCTCAGGAGTTAATTGATCTTCATCTCTGAAGCTAGATGTACTTTTATATTTTCTAACCCATGTGTGAATGGTTTGAACAGGAAGGCTATATTCTCCCGAAATTTCTTTTGCTGTTTTAACTTTAGAATCAATAAGATCCACGATTTGTTTTCTAAATTCATCATCATATTTATGCTTTGACATATACGACACCTACCTTAATTAATATCTTAATATTATGATACTTGTTAAAGTAAAATGTGTCTACTAAAAGATTATAACATCAGCATCTTCTCAAGGTTCACTATTTTTTTTATTAAATTATTCATGTTATTTCTTTTTCATATTTTTTTAGCTTATTAAAAAATTTAAATAAGGTGAAAAATATCCCCGTTGTATCATTGAATTCAAAAATTTTTGAAAAATAAATAAATAAAATAAACCTATTAACAAGCACAAATATATTTTGTTTATTTTAAAGATTATTTTTTCTAAAATAATTGATATTATATAACATTCTAACCATAAAAAATAAATTCTTATTCTGAAAGCAATATCTCCTAAATTCATAAATAAAATACAAAATATTATTCCTATCTTAAATATAAAAAAAACTAATTTATCCATTTCGCTTAATTTAAATTTAATTCTTTTTTTTATCTCTGAAAAAAGTAATCCCAAAGTTATTCCTCTATAAGGAATAACTTTTAGTTTTTGTTCTAGGTATATTTGAATTTTTGAATATCCTGGTAAATAAATAGACATATTTATGAAGATATCTTCCAATAATTTAGAACTTAAAAAACTCAAAAATAAAATAGTGCAATAATATTTTTCGATATATTTTTTAATTCTTGTATTCCAACAAAAATAAACTGGTATAAACACAAAACTTCCCGAATGAAAAAAACTTGCCAAATATATAACAATCAAAAATTTAAATATTTTTTTTTCTAAAATAAATGGAAAACTTAAACTTAATAGTGATATTGATAAAGCTTGTCTAATCTGAATAAACTCTTGAAAAAATAAATATGTTGATAAATATATAAATAGTCCTAATAAATAGTATTTACAATGTTTTTTTAAAAATTTATATTTTAACAATATTGATACAGCTGTAATAAAAAATAAAAAAAATTCAAAACTTATATCTAAACTATTAACTATTTTATTTATATAAAAATATCCTTTCTCTACAATAACTTTTTCATTTAGAATAGATTTATCAT
>JBOFYP010000201.1:0-4763 GCA_051654725.1 Cetobacterium sp. | reverse complement strand
ATTTTATTTTTTAAAAGGCGACTTTAAAATTTCTCAAAAAGTCGTCTCCTAGAAACACGCCCATGTTTTTTTAAAAAATTCTAAAAAATATTTTAGAAAAAACAAAATTATATACTTGACTTCATATAGTTAGTCTTTACTTCTTAAATTATCTTACAACTTTTCCAGGATTTAAAATTGATTTTGGATCAAACACTGTTTTTATGCCTTGCATTATACCAATTTGAACATCTCCAATTTGTTCAAATAGATATTTTTTCTTAGCAAATCCAATACCATGTTCACCAGATACTAACCCCTCATATTCTCTAGCTTTCAAATACATCTCTTCAAATACATCTTCTAATGTTTTTTCCCACTTACTCTCTTCCATTCCATCTTTACAAACATAAATATGTAAATTTCCATCTCCAGCATGACCAAAGCTAGGAATTCTAACACTATATTTTTTTTCTAACTCTTTTGTAAACTTAATAAAATCAGCAACTTTATCTCTAGGAACAACAACATCACACTCATCCATAACATCTGTACTAGCTTTTATAGCTTCTAAAAATGCTCCTCTAGCAGACCAAACATCTTTTTTTCTCTCTTCTGTATCAACAATGTAGGCATCTAAAGCACCTTCACTAATACATAAATCAGCAACTTTAGAATAATCTGCTTCAACTTGTTGCATAGTGTTTCCATCAAAAGATAATAATATATATGCTTCAGCTGACTTATCAGGGAATTTTTTTCCTAAAAAATCTTCAGCATACAATAAAACATCTTTTTGAATAAATTCAATAGCTGTTGGAATAGCTTTGGATTTTATTATTTTAGGAACACACTCTATCGCCAACTCCATACTTGGAAAAGGTAGTAATAAACTTATTGAATACTTAGGTAATGGTAAAAGTTTTAAAGTAGCTTTTGTTATTATCCCCAACGTTCCCTCAGCACCAATCATCAAATCTTTTAGAGCATATCCAGAAGAATTTTTAACAACTTTACCACCAGTTGTGAATAATTCACCATTTGGTAAAACAACTTCTAACTCTCTAACATAATCTCTAGTTACACCATATTTTACAGCTCTCATTCCACCTGCATTTGTAGAGATATTTCCACCTATTGTAGCTGATTTTTCTCCTGGATCAGGTGGATAGAATAACTCTTGTTCTTCAACATGCTTATAAATATCCATCAAAAGAACTCCAGGTTCTAAAGTTAGAGTTAGATTATTTAAATCCAAATCTAAAAATCTATTCATTTTTGTCATATCTAACATAATTCCACCATACATTGCAACAGAAGCTCCTACTAATCCAGTTCCAGAACCTCTAACAACAACTGGAATATTATTTTCGTAAGCATATCTCATTATTTTAGATATTTGAAAAGAATTATCTACTTTTAAAACAATCTCTGGTGGATTAGAGATTCCCCCTAATTCATCTTTGTGATAATCATGCCCTATTTCATCTTGGAATAATGCATTTTCTATTCCCACTATATTTTTTAAAAAATCATAATCATCAATATTTATTTTTTTATACATCATAATCCCCCTAATAAATTGATTTTCCATTTTTTATGTTTTCTATTAATTTAGGAACAATTTCGTACATGTCTCCTACAATCCCATAGTGAGCCACATTAAATATAGATGCATTTTCATCACTATTTATAGCTATAATAGTCTCAGAACTATTCATTCCTGCGGTAAATTGAACCGCTCCTTGAATTCCACAAGCTATTATAAGCTTTGGTTTTACAGTTCTTCCACTTAATCCAATCTGTTTTTTAGCTCCTAATACTCCATTTTCAATAATAGGTCGAGTGCATGCTAATTTACCATTTAATAAATTCGCTAATTCTTGGAACATTTCAATATCTTTTGAATTTTTTAATGCTCTACCAACAGCTACTATTACTTCAGCTTCTGAAATATCTTCTTCAATCTCTTTTTTTGTAACCTCTATAACTTTTATTTTTGTATTTAAATATTCGTTTTCAACTAAAAATTTATGGATTTTTCCAGATGGAATCTCTTGTCTTTCTGGAGCAGAAAATATTTTATATCTAACAGTACAAAGTTGTGGTCTATGATTTTGAGTTATAATTTGAGCCATGATATTCCCACCAAAAGCTGGTCTTATTTGAACCAAATCTGTATTTTCTTTCATATCTAAGATTGTACAATCAGCTGTTAATCCTGTTCTAAATCTAGCTGCGATTCTAGGAGCTAATGACCTTCCTACATTTGTAGCTCCAACAAGTATAGATGATGGTTTTAATCTTTTAATAAAATCTTCAAAAACAGATGCAAAAGGTTCTATTACAAAGTTTTTTAATCCTTCTGATTCATATATAAAAACATCATCCACTCCATAATATCTTAACTCTTCTGCACTTGCTTCAATATTATCCCCAATCATCAATGCATAAACAGGATGGTTAATTTTAGCAGCTAACTCCTTTGCTTTTCCTATAAGCTCAAGACTAACAGGATGAATTTTTCCATTTAAATGATCTACATATACTAAAATACCTTTCCATTTTGATTTATCTATCTCAATAATTTCATCCTCTTCATAGCTTATAACTCCTGCTGAATTTTTTACACATATCTTACACATCTTACAAGCAGCTGTTATATCTATACTGTCTTCTAATTTTTCAATAGCTTTAAAAGGACATACTTTTATTAAGCTTTCAATAATATTTTGATTAATCATAGATTTATTAACTATCAATCTCCCCATTTTAATCCTCCTAGATAAATTTTAGTTCTTTTAATCTGTTTGAAAGTTTTTCAATCAATTCTTCATTCGTTCCATTCCAAATAATTTTTGAATCATTTTTATCAGGAGAAAAAATTCTTTCAACCTGTGTTGGAGAACCTTTCAATCCATAGTAATCCTCTCTTTGGTCTTCCATATGACTTATATCAAAAATAGGAATATTTCTATTCAATGTTTCTAATTTCATTTTATATGAAGGTAATCTAGGTGTGTAAATACCTTTTTCTACTGTTATTAAGCAAGGAAAATCAATCTCTTGAATCTCGATTGTATGGTCTAAATCCATCTCAACAACTATTGATTTATCTTTTACTTTTATAATTTTTCTAACATTGGCAACATGAGGTATATCTAAAAATTCAGCTAATTCTGGTCCAACTTGAGCTGTATCTCCATCTGTTGTTTGTTTTCCACAAATAATTAAATCGTAATCTTTTATAGTTCTAACTCCTTGAGAGATAGCATAAGATGTTGCTAAAACATCAGCTCCTGCAAACTTTCTATCTGATAAAAGAAAACCTTCATCTACTCCCATCATATAGGCTTCTTTTATAATTTCTTTTGCCATTGGTGGTCCCATAGTTAAAGCTGTTATTTTTCCATCTGTATCCTCTTTTAATTTTAAAGCCGTTTCTAAAGCGTAAAGATCATAGGGATTTATTTTAGAATCCACGCCATCTCTAATTAAAACTCCTGTAATTGGATCAACATTAACATTTGAACTTCCTGGAACTTGCTTAATACAAACTACGATT
The DNA here is from genome assembly GCA_051654725.1 of Cetobacterium sp. Lineage (GTDB taxonomy): Bacteria > Fusobacteriota > Fusobacteriia > Fusobacteriales > Fusobacteriaceae > Cetobacterium_A. Next base: position 1,219 of record JBOFYP010000201.1, on the reverse strand, counting down.
TTCATAAACCCTCCTCAACATCAGTACAAATTGATTGATTATTGTTGGTTGGATTATACTCCTTCGAAATTCCAATGTCAATGTTTTTTTTGAATAATAATTCAACATAACAAAAAAGCACATATCTTTCGATATATGCTCGTTAAGTTCTTTTTTAATATTTAAAAATAAATTTATTAATCTAGAATGAAATTGTATTTAGAATCTCTTTTTCCTCTTCCTCTAAATAAGCATTCTCTAAAAGCTCATCAGCCCAAGAGTATTTATCTTTAATATCATTCAATATATAGATAGCTGTAGCTTTTACAATTGGTGTTTCACTCCACATAGAGCCACTCAAGAATCTAAAATCATTCTCTTTTGATTTTTTAATATTTTTCAATAGCTCTATACAGTTTTCACATAAAAATATACATCTATCATAATCAGGCTCTTCTTTTGAAGGTGGAACTTCAAATACAGACAATTTTACACCTGTTGCTTCACATAATTCACACTTTGATTTTGATCTTCTTGCTAAATTTTTTCCAAATCCAGAGATAGTTGAAATTCTTTCTAAATGTTTATCTAATCCTTTTGCCAAAATATTTCCTCCTATAATCGTATATTCGAGTATATCATATCGGAAAGAAAAAATCTATGTTATACTAAAACTAAAAACTAAAAAGATATTGGGAGGATTTAATGAAAATACTAGCTTTTGCTGTTAGAGAAGATGAAAAATTAGCTTTTGAAAAGTTTAAAACTGAGTACAATTTAGATGTAGATTATGTTGCACAAAATTTGAATAGTGAAACTGTTCATCTTGCACAAAATTATGATTCTGTTACTTTTATTGGAAATTGTAATGTCAATTCTGATGTTTTAGAAACTTTAAATTCATTCAAAATTCAGTATATAGCTAGTAGAAGTACTGGTTACAACAATATCGATTTGAAAAAAGCAAAAGAGTTAGGAATGAAAGTGAGTAATTCAACATATTCTCCATACTCTGTAGCTGAATACACAGTTATGCTAGCATTTATGATGTTAAGAAATATTCCAGAAACACTTTCTAATGCTCAAAAATATAATTTTTCATTAAAAGGACTTATTGGAAAAGAGATTCGAAATTGTACAATTGGAGTTATTGGAGCTGGGAAGATTGGGAAAATCGTGATAAACCATTTTAAAGCTTTGGGTGCGAAAGTTTTAGCTTATGATTTATATAAAAATGATA
>JBOFYP010000200.1:0-3629 GCA_051654725.1 Cetobacterium sp. | reverse complement strand
TCAGTTATGTTAAGCTTTGACTCAACCTCAGTTAACTTAGTACCGTCCATCTCTAAAGTAGTTAGTACGTAGAATCCTGTTTTCTTCTTATCGATTGGATAAGCAAGCTTTCTCTCTCCCCACTTCTCAGATTTAAGAACAATTGCTCCAGCGTTAGTTAATATAGTGTTAACTTTAGCTATTACAGTTTCTCTTCCTTCTTCTAATATAGTTGGATTGATTATGAACATTAATTCATACTTTTTCATTTTATTACCTCCTCCCTATGGTTTTAGCCCAAAATACAGTGTGATTTCGAGCAGGGTATTATTTATTCTATCATAGAATAAATACTTTTACAAGCTTTTTTTGTTAGTAATCTTCTTATTTACTTGCTCTTATCCAAGGCGGTAAGTCTAATTCATCTCTAACTTGAGCTGTCTCCTCTACTTTTGGTTCATCTTGCTTTTTTTCTACGTTTATAAATGATTCTGTTTTTTCTTTTTCATCACCAAAACTATTAGCAATAATTGTAACTTGAATTCTTTCTCCATAAGATTCATCAGCTGTAATACCGAACATAATATCTTCAGCTGTTTTTCCTGCTGCTTCTTTAACTATGTTAGCAATAGCTTGAGCTTCCATAAGTCCTAAGTTTGAAGAACCTGCAATGTTTATAAGAACCTTGCTTGCTCCCATTATAGATTTTTCTAATAATGGTGAAGATAAAGCTTTTTCAGTTGCTTTAGTTACTCTATTTTCCCCTTCTCCCTCTCCAAATCCTAAAACAGCTACTCCTGAATTTTGCATAGTTGCTTTAATATCTGCAAAGTCTAAATTTATAAGACCTCTACCTATCATTAAATCAGCAATACCTTTGATACCTATTTTTAATATGTTGTTTGCTTCTTTAAAAGCATTTTGAAGAGTTATTGTCTTCTCAGGTAACTCAAATAACTTGTCGTTAGGTATTATAACTAATGAATCTACATGTTTTTCTAAATTAGATAAACCTATCTCTGCATTTGTTTTTCTTTTTCTTCCTTCGAAAGAGAATGGTCTTGTAACTATTCCTATAGTTAAAACACCCATCTCTTTAGCTATTTTAGCTATAACTGGAGCTGAACCTGTACCTGTTCCTCCACCCATTCCAGCTGTTATAAATAACATATCTGTTTCTTCTAATAAACTTCTTAGCTTATCAACATCTTCTTCTGCTGCTTGTTTTCCAACTTCTGGATCCGCTCCAGCCCCTAAACCTCTAGTTAATTTTTCTCCTAACTGAATTCTTATATCAGCTAAAGAGTTATTTAAATCTTGAGCATCTGTATTAGCTGCAATATATTCAACACCTGTTACTCCAGCTGCAATCATATCATTTATTGCATTTCCACCCGCTCCACCTGCACCAATTACTTTTATCTTTACTTCGCATTCGTTATTAAACATTTTCTATACAGCTCCTTATTATATAAAGTTAGAAATCCAGTTGTGAATTTTTTTAAAAGCTCCATCTGAAGATTTTTGTTCTTCAATTTCATCTTTTTCAAAATCTTCTTGTTTAAATAAATTTTCATTAGGAAAAACTAAAGAATTATCCTCTTCTATTTTTTCAACAATCTCTTCTTGAACATCTATCTTTTCATTTTTGATTTCACTTTTAATTTCATTTTTCTTGTTAAATTCTGCCTCTAGCTTTGTTAATAAAATTCCTATTACTGTAGACATAGACGGATTCACAATTTCTAATCCTCTCATTGGGAAAGGAGTCACTTTTCTAACTGCACATTCCATTCTATTTCCTACTTTACTAAAAATTTCATCTATAGAGACTGCTCCACCAGTAAAAGCTAAACCTTTTCCTAAATAACCATTAAAACCTGATTCTTCTATTGTTTTGGAAATAAAACTAATTAAATCACCTGTTCTAGCTTCTATTATGTCTTTTATTTTCTCTAATTCGTATTCTCCATTATCCGTTTTAATTAGGTTATTATATATCTGTTTTTCTCTAAGTTTTTCTAGTATCTCTTTAGCTTCTTTTTTAGGAACTTGTAAAAGATAACTAATATCATTTACAAAATGCATTCCTCCAATTGATAATGATTTTGTATAGATAATTTTATCATTTTTATAAATAGCAATATCAGTTACACCTTCACCTATATCAATTAATGCTACTCCCATCTGTCTATCTTCTGGTTCTAGAGTAGCTTTTGCTGATGCTGAAGCGTTTAGGTATATATCTTCTACCTCTAATCCTGCATTACTTACAGATTCTAACAATGGATTTAATTCTTCTTTTTTTATAGTTATTAAATGAATATCTCCTTGAATACTTTTTCCAATTTGACCTATTGGATTTTTTAATATTCCAGAACTATTTACTCTTACGTTGTAAGCTTCCTCTTCTATTACAACATCATCAGCTTTTAATATCCTATTTTTTACTAACTCTATTAAGTTTTTCATATCTTCAGCTGTAATCTCTTTTTCTTCAAACTCTATACATCCATGATCTGTTTTAGAAACAATTCTATCACTACTTATTCCCAAAGAAACTGTTTCAAAATCTCTTCCATTTCTTTGCTTTAATTCCATAATTCCTTTTGATATGCTTGCACTCAAAAGTTCTTGGTCTTCTACTACAGATCTTTTAATTCCCTCACTATTAACTTCTAAGTAATCCAATACTCTAAGCCTTGACCCCTCTGTACTAAGTTCACCCAAGATAAATTTTATTTTTCCATTCCCAACATCCAAAGCTAACTTTGTAATATTATCTTGCACTTTTCCCCTCCTTCTCCTTTACCACTATATCTTTAAATCTAATGTCTATGTAATCAATCTCTTTTGTTTTTATAAGTTCTTTATACAAATTTGTTGTTATTTCGTATTTATTTTTCGATACTTTTGATTCTGTTTTTATTTTGATTCCATCTCTTAAAACTATATATACTAAATTCTCATTTCCAAAATATAGTTGTGAAACCTCATCTTTCAAATCTAATTCGCTTAATTTTTGAAGAACTTCTAAGATTTTTTCTTTTTCAGAATTATTTTCTAAAACAAGAATTGGCATACTTTTTTTTGGATATTCTTCAATTTTTCCAAAAACAATACCATTATTATCTATTGTATAGACTCTTGATTTATATTGAACATAATAACTACTATCTTTTTCAATAACATCAATAACTAGCTCATTTAGATTTTGTTTATATATATTAACTTTTTTTATTCTAATATCTTTTAATATCTCTTTTTCCAATCCATTTAAATCTAAATTATTAATATTTTTGCCTAAAATTTCTTTTTTTATTTTTTCTAAATCTATTTTTAAGCTTGGCGAGACTTCTGTAATTTCTACTTTTGATATATTAAAAAAATCTCTATTTTTAAAGTCTCTTTCTATTTGAACTAGAATAAAAGTCAGTGTAAATATTATAGCAATTTTAAATGTTTTTTTCAAGAAGCTCTGCTACAAAAAACATATACAAAAGTATCTGTTTTTGATTTTTACCACTTCAACGAACTCTGCCTCGATATTCTACTACAGTTTATTTAGTTCTCCGTGGTCGTTAATTCCCCATTTAGCCTACGGGTACACAGTATAATTCTCTTTTATGTGAGTATTTTATACTTCTTAC
>JBOFYP010000199.1:0-2501 GCA_051654725.1 Cetobacterium sp. | reverse complement strand
GATGAGGTTACTAAAATATGTAATGTGAGTAAGCAGAAAGCTTACAAATTAATGAAACTAGTTAATGACGAACTAGAAGCACAAGGTTTTATAACAATCAAAGGTAGAGTTAATAGAACTAGACTTTTTAAAAAATTAGGAATATTAGACCAATAAGGAGAAAAAGATGCCTGCAACTAAAGATCCTAATGGAACTTGGAGCTCTAGGTTTTACATTGCTGACCATAACGGCGAAAAACTTAGAAAAAGAAAAAGAGGATTTAAGACGAAAAAAGAAGCTCTCGAATATGAACGAGAGTTTCTTTTTAAATCTAACTTCCAGAATACTATGAGCTTTGAAAGCTTATGTGAGATATATTTTGAAGATCTAAAACACCGTATCAGACAAAATACACTTATCACTAAAGAGCATATTATTTTAAAAAAAATACTGCCTTTTTTTAAAAAAATGAAAGTTGAAGAAATTACTTCAGCGATAATAAGAAAGTGGCAAGGTGAAATGCTTTCAGCAATAAACCCAATATCTAAAAAGCAATATAGTTCAACATATATAAAAACAATAAATAATCAACTAGTTGCAATATTTAATTATGCTGTTAGATTTCATAATTTGAATGAAAATCCTTGCCATAAAGCTGGTTCTATCGGTAAAAAAAATGCTGATGAAATGAGTATCTGGACACTACAAGAGTTTAATTCGTTTGCTATGCTATTGCAGCATAAACCAGTATCATATACAGGTTTTAACATATTATTTTGGAGTGGAATAAGAATAGGAGAGCTTTTAGCCCTAACTGTCAAAGATGTTGATTTTAAAAATAAAAATTTGAAAATAAATAAAAGTTATCAAAGAATAAAAGGAGAGGATGTAGTAACAGAACCTAAAACTCCAAAATCAAAAAGAGTTATTGAAATTTCAGATTTTTTATTAGAAATAATAAAAGAATATATAGATAAACTTTATGAACCTATTCCAGATACACGATTGTTCAATTCGACAAAACATAGATTCGAGCATGATATGAAACTTTATTCTGAAAAATCTGGACTGCATAGAATTAGAATCCACGATTTGAGACATAGCCATGCCAGTTTCTTAATAAATAACAATGTTAACATCTTAGCAGTATCTCAAAGGCTAGGACATGAGAAAATAGAGACAACATTAAATATTTATTCTCATCTATATAAAGAATCCCATGACTATATGATGAATATTTTAAACAACAAAAGCACCCAATAAGGGTGCTTAATTTATTTTTGTTTTTATTTTTTTTTCAATATCTTCCAACAAGCTACTTTTGTCATCAGAATACAAATATTTTATTATCCCTTTGAACAAAACAACGATATTAACAAAAACTCCTGTTACAAAGTATTTGAAAGCTGTATCTGATATATATGTTTTTTGGATCACCATCAAATAAAAAACATAACTTATAAATACTATTTGAGCTATTATGATTCCTAATAATACCCACATAATCATATTCCTATTTTTATTTTTATCCTCTTCATTTTTTATTCCTATTTGCTCTAATTTGAAAGTATGATCTATTCCATTTAAATCAGAAAAATCCTCTTCCAATGTGGTGAAAACTATTTCTTTTCCATCTCCAAGTAGAGCATCGAAGTTTATTTCTTCTTCAAATGAGCTAAATTCATTTTTCTTCATTAAGTTCCGTTATCCTCCTGCTCATAGCTACATTTGAAACTCCAAAATATTTAGATAAATATTCTAAATTATTTTTCGAATCAGTTTCAATAACTTTATACATGATTTCTTTTGGCATTAGTAACTCTGCTGCAAATAAATCAGCTTCTTTTTCTATAACTTTATCCATATTTTGATAGTTACCTCTAAAAGATATAATTTTCCCCTTCTCTTCTAATATATCGCCATGTAAGAAGAAATGCCCTAATTCATGTGCTATTGTAAACTTGCTTCTAGTATCTGGATGAGCATTATTTATATAAATTTCTTTAATTTTATTTTCAACTCTTAAAATACCAGATATATTTTTTCCAGGATAAAATTTATCTAAATCAACTTCATATAACTTTAATCCAAATTTTTCTACTATTTTGCCTAAGTCTACTGGATATGTTTTATTGGATACTATGTAAGCAACTGCTTTTGCTAAATTTCTGATTTCTTCTCTTCTAGATTTTGAAATACACATATCTTTCAGTCTCCTATACTTTTCTTATATTATATCACACTTGTCAATACATTTTATTTAAAAAAAGGTTGACTTTTTTTAAATAAAATGATAATATATATGTATAGAAGGAGGTGAGAAAGAAATTAGTAAAAAGAGGAAAAAGAAAAAGGAACTCAACATTGATAAGTGGTTAACTTGAATATTAGCACTTATTCAAATAATTGAATTCCTGAAAGAACTTGTGGAGAGTTAATCTCCACTCCTCTTTAAAAGTATACTAGTTTCGATAAAATATGTCAATTTATTTAAGAATCTTATTAAACGTCTACCTTATTT
>JBOFYP010000198.1:0-2721 GCA_051654725.1 Cetobacterium sp. | reverse complement strand
AAGAAAAATCAGAACTATGTATTAATCCTTCAACACCAGGTATTAACTCTACAAATGCTCCATAATTAGTTACTCTCGTTACCTTTCCTGTTACTTCAGCTCCAATTGTATTATTTTCAGCAGCTGTTTCCCAAGGATTTTTTATTAAAGCTTTTATTGATAATTTTATATTTCTTTTCTCTTTTTCTATCTCTATAATTTTTGCTTCAATTAAATCTCCAGATTTATATAATTTATTTAAATCTGCAGTTTTTTTCCAATCTATTTCTGAAATATGGATAAATCCTTTCAGTTCTTCTAATTTAACTGTTAATCCAAATGCTAAAACTTCTAAAACTGTTGCTTTTACAACGCTATTTAAAGTTAATTTTTCCATAGCTTCAAACTCTTTGTTTGCTACTAATTCTCTTCTTGAAACAAGTATTTTCTTTCCTTTTTTATCTTCTTTTATCTCTTTTATAAGAACAGTTAACTCTTTACCTACAAAAGAATCTCCATTGTTAAAAGGAATCTCTGATAATGAATTTGGTAAGAATCCTTGTTGTGAGAACATCTCAACAATATATCCACCGTTTACTCTTCTCATTATTTTTCCTATTACAGCTTCATTTTTTTCAAATGCAGCTTGTAATTTTGTTGCTCCAATTTCCATATCAACTCTTCTTTTTGAACCTATTAAAATCATAGAATCGTCTTCTTCAGCTTGTGCTACTATTAGAACTTCAACTTCGTCTCCTGTAGAATATCCTACTAACTCCTCTGTTCTTACTCTTACATTCTTTGGTTCTCCAGCCACTTCTAAATATGTAAAGTTTCTATCTGTACTTACTATTACTCCAGTTACTTTACTTTTTATTTCTTCTTCCTCTTTTACTGGCATATACTCGTTTAGTAACGCTTCAAAATCTTCATTGTAATCAAAGTTAGACATTAAAGTTCCCCCTTATTTTATTTTCTATTTTTTTTATGATATCTTCTGGAGTTGAAGCACCCGCTGTTATACCTATTTTCATATTTTTTGAAAATAAAGATAAATTCAATTCACTCTCGTTTTGAATTAAATAACTTTTTGGATTTTCAGCTAAAGCCACTTCTAAAAGTTTTTTACTATTAGAACTTTTCAAGTCTCCTATAACAATAACGATATCACATACTCTAGAAAGCTTTCTAGTAGCTTCTTGTCTTTCACTTGTTGCTCCACATATCCTATCAAATATCTTAGCATTTGAATAGTATTTTTGTAAATATTCTTTTATTGCCAAAAATTTTTGTTTATTTAAAGTTGTTTGAGTTAATACTGAATATTTTTTACTCATATTTAGAGGATTTTCTTTTAATTCATCTAAATTTTTAAAAACATTTACATTTTTTCCAAAAGATATTATTCCTTTAACTTCAGGATGTTCTTTATCTCCAATAAAAATTATTTCATCTTCTAAATTTTCTCTTTCGATTAAAATTTCTTTAATTTTATTTACAAATACACAAGTAGCATCTATTATTTTGACTTCTTTTTTATTTAATATATCCATTATTTCAGATGTTGTTCCATGTGCTCTTATAATAATAATATCATTTTTTTTCAATTCATTATTTCCAGAAATAATATCTTTCTCTTCTATCATAATAAATCCTATATCTTCCATATCTTTAACTACATCTTTATTGTGAACAACCATACCTAAAATATATTTTTTAAGTAAACTCTTTTTAGATACTTCATAACAAGCTTCTACTGCTTTTTTTACTCCAAAGCAAAAACCCATTTTTTCGGCTCTTATTATTTCCACAAATTACTCCTCGTTGAATTTTTTTACTTCTACCAAATCTATTAACTCTGCTAACATTTCGTCTTCATCTTCTCCATCACACTCTAAAATTAAAACTCTTCCTTGTTCAGCTGCTAATAGCATAAGTCCCATTATACTTTTCCCATTTATAATTTCATCTTCGAATATTACATTTATATCTGCATCATATTTACTTGCAGTTTGAACAAATAAAGAAGATGGTCTTGCATGTAAACCTGCTTTGTTTTTTATTGTTACTTCAACTCTTTTCATAGTTAATTTCTCCTTTCTATTTTCTCTAAATACTTACTTAAAATTTGTTTTATTTCTTTTGATTCTTCAGCTAATAATATTTTATCTTTTATCTCTTTTAATTCTGAAATTCTAATTTTTCTAACAAGATTTCTAATTTTAGGTATATACGCTGGTGCCATACTTAAATCTCTTATTCCTAAGCTTAACAAAGCTATTACAGCTTGTTCTTCTCCAGCCATCTCTCCACACACAGAAACTTTTTTATCTTTTTTTATTCCAGCCTTTGCTACAAAGTCGATTGCTCTTATAACTGCAGGATCGTAGCAATCATAAAGTTTTTCTGCAATAGGACTGTATCTATCAGTAGCTAGTATATATTGTGTTAGGTCATTTGTTCCTATTGAGAAAAAATCAACATAGTTTATAAAAATATCAGCTAAAAGAACATTCGATGGAACTTCAACCATCATTCCTATTTCTATATCTTCTTTGAACTCTTTTTTTTCGTTAATAAGCTCTTGTTTGCATTCCTCAACAAGCTCTTTAGCTTCTTGAATCTCTTTCAAATTAGTTATCATTGGATACATCATTTTTATATTATGATTTTTAGCTGCTCTCAAAATTCCTTTTATTTGATTTTTAAACAATTTTTTATCTGATAATGTTAACCTCATCC
>JBOFYP010000197.1:0-6216 GCA_051654725.1 Cetobacterium sp. | reverse complement strand
AAATATTGATTGGCAACGATAGCTATGGAGGTACACCCAGTAACATTTCGAACCTGGAAGTTAAGCCCATAAACGCTGAAAGTACTTGGGGGGCAGCCCCCTGGGAGGATAGGAAGTTGCCAATCTTTTTTTATTTTTTGTATTTTTTGTTTTTTATAAAAGTATGCTATAATTAAATTGTTGAAATTATAAAAAGGGGTGTTTTATGAAAAATATATTAGTTACAGGTGGAGCAGGATATATAGGAAGTCATGCTGTAGTAGAATTACTAGATTCAGGATATGAAGTTATTGTTTTAGATAATTTAGAAAATGGTTACATAGAATTAGTAGATAAAAGAGCTAAATTTTATAAAGGTGATATTAGAGATATTTCTTCTTTTGAAAATATTTTTATAGAAAATAAAATAGATGCAGTTATGAATTTTGCAGGATATATCAAAGTTGGTGAAAGTGTAAGTGAACCTAATAAGTATTATCTAAATAATACTTATGGAGTTATGAATGTAATTGAAGTTATGAAAAATAATTCTGTTAAAAATATAATTTTTTCATCAACAGCAGCAGTTTATGGAGATGTAAAGTGTGATGGTTTAGTTTATGAAGATTATCCTACAAACCCAATAAATCCATACGGAGCTAGTAAATTAATGGCTGAAAGAGTTATATTAGATGCAGCAAAAGCGTATGGAATTAACTATTCTATTTTTAGATATTTTAACGTGGGAGGAGCTCATGAAAAATATGAAATAGGACAAAAAGGTGAAGGTGTAACAGCATTGATTCCAATAATCCTTCAAACAGCAAAAGGTGAAAGAGAAAAATTAAGCATTTATGGAAATGACTATTTAACAAAAGATGGTACAGGAATAAGAGATTATATTCATGTGGTAGATTTAGTAAAAGCTCATATAGCAGCACTTCCATCATTAAAAAATAATATTAGTGGAATTTATAATCTTGGAAATGGAAATGGATTTTCTGTTTTAGAAATGTTAAATGCAGCAGAAAAAGTTATAGGTGTTAATATAAATTCAGAAATTATAGAAAGAAGAGCTGGAGATCCTGCTTCTGTAGTTGCATCTAGTGAAAAAGCCAGAGAAATTTTAGGTTGGAAACCAGAGTACGTTGAAGTTGATAAAATAATTAGCACTGCTTGGAATTGGTATAAAAAACTTTAATGGTCAAGGAGTGAAAATGAATTTTTTAATAAAATTATTTCAGAATTTAAAAAAAAGTGAAAAGAATAATTCAGAATATACAAATGAAAATTGTGGATGTAAAGTTTGTGAGCACTCTGAAAAAATTAGTGATAATTATTTAAAAAGTGTGTGCATTGAAATAGAAACAATACCTTGTGAACCTAATCCATATTTTTCTATAAGCGATAAAAGTGCTAAGTTTTTTGAAGAATTTGAAATAAGAATGACAACTATACATAGAATGTATTCTATGAACAATATTTTTTTGAAAGAGTATCAAAAAATATCAAAATCTTCATTATTTTTAACAAAAAATAACGAAAAAGAATTTTCTAAATATAGTAAATGTTATTTTATAAATAATAATGCTTTTAAAGAAATTCATCATATGAGCAATCTTTTAAGTTTATTTACAATATTTGAAGTTTTATTAAAAAATATAGTAAAAGATATAGCTTATGATTTAAATATAGAATTAGAGGATATACAAAATAAAAATATGTCATATTTAAATAGCTATATTATTTTTATAGAAGAAAAAATGAATGGATTATTTCATTTAGAATCTTATCAGAAAAATTTTGTTGGAATTATTAGAAAAATAAGAAATGATTACTTGCATGATTGCATGACTGAAATACCTGAATCAATTGAAAGAGAAATTGTAAAAATATTTGAATTGAGAGAAGGCAAAAGAATAGTCGTTGATGAATATTTTATTGAAAATACATCTAAAATATTCGGTGTTATTGCTAAAAATTTAGAGAAGTCTTATTGGGAATATAAAAATACATCTTTTCAAAAATAGGATGGTTAAAAATGTTGATAATTATTAGAGGTGCAGGAGATTTAGCATCAGGTATAATTCATAGATTATATAGAAGTGGATTTAAATTATTAGTCTTAGAAAAAGAATTTCCAAATTCAATTAGAAGAAATGTTTGTTTTTCAGAATGTATATATACTGGAAAACAAATAATAGAAAATGTTGTTTCTAAAAAAGTTAGTAACGAATATGAAATGATTGAGTGTTGGGAAAAATATGAAATTCCTGTAATTATAGATTCAGAAGGTGAATTTATAAAAAAAATGAAACCTGATGTTTTAATAGATGCAATTTTAGCAAAGAAAAATTTAGGAACTAATATAAAAATGGCTCCTTTAACAATAGCTTTAGGACCAGGATTTACAGCTGGAGCAGATGCTCATTTTGTAATAGAAACAATGAGAGGTCATAATTTAGGAAAAATAATAAAAAAGGGGCAAGCTTTAGAAAATACAGGTATTCCAGGAGAAATATTAGGAATAAGTAAGGAAAGAGTTATATATTCAAAAGTAAGTGGAATTTTTAGAAGTGTAAAAAAAATTGGAGATATTATTGAAAAAGATGAAATTATAGGATATATAAATAATATTGAAGTTGTTTCAAGCATAGATGGATTATTAAGAGGCATCATTCCAGATAATTATAATCTTAAAAAAAATCTTAAAATAGCTGATATTGATCCAAGAGTCCAAGAGTATCAAAATTGTTTTACAATATCAGATAAAGCTAAAAGTTTGGGTGGATCTGTATTAGAAATAATTTTAAATGAAAAGTTCAAAAGAGAGGCAAAAAATGGATCTAAGTATTTTGGAGAAAATATTTGAAATTATTAAAAAAGGTGAAAAAGTAGCTCTTATAACTTTAACAAAATCAAATGGTTCTACTCCTAGAAAAGAGGGGTCACTGATGGCTGTTTGGAATAATAGTTTTGTTGGATCAATAGGTGGAGGAGTAGTTGAGCATAAAGTTATAGAGACTGCAAGAGATGCACTTAAAAAAAATCTGAATATTAATTTTAAATATGATTTAGTAAAAGAAGCAGAACTAGGTATGAGCTGTGGTGGAAGTTTAGAAGGATATGTAAAAATAATAAATCCTAAAAATAGAATTATAATTATTGGAGCAGGTCATATAGGACAAAAATTATATTCAATACTTCAAAATTCTGATTTTGAAAGAGTTATACTAGATGATAGGGTGGAAAATAAAGAATTATATTCAGATATAAAAATAGGTAATTATTCTGATTTGATTAATTCTTTGACAGAAAATGAAAATACCTATTTTATAATAGTTACAAAAGGTCATATAACAGACGAAGAAGCTTTAGAGGCAGTATTGAGAAAAAAAAGTAAATATATTGGCATGATTGGAAGTAAAAAAAAAGTGATTGAAATAAAGAATAAAATACTTCAAAAAAAAGTAAATATACCCGAAGATAAATTTTATTCACCTATAGGCTTAAAGATTTCCGATGGAAGTCCCTATGAAATTGCTTTAGAAATAATTGCTGAAATATTAAAAGTAAAAAACACTGGTGAATTAATGCATAGGAGGTTACTTGATGTTAACACATTTTAATGAAGACGGAAAAGCTATAATGGTTGATGTAACTTCAAAAAAAGAAACAGAAAGATTAGCTATAGCAAAAGGTCAAATTTCAATGAATAGTGAAACTTATTTAAAAATAAAAGAAGGAACAATAAAAAAAGGTGATGTTTTAGGAGTTGCTAGAGTAGCTGGAATAATGTCAGCTAAAAAAACAAGTGATTTAATTCCAATGTGTCATCCTTTATTTATAACAGGAGTTGAAATTGATTATGAATTTAACGATAGTGAATTATTGATAGAAGTCATAGCAACAGTGAAAATATATGGGAAAACAGGAGTTGAAATGGAAGCATTGACAGCAGTAACAACTTCATTGTTAACTATTTATGATATGTGCAAAGCTATGGATAAAACTATGGTATTAAATAATATAAGAGTATATAAAAAAACAGGTGGAAAATCTGGAGAATTTATAAATAAATAAGTATTGATGGAAAGAATGAATTTATAAAATTCATTCTTTTTTTTAAAACTATGATATAATTAAAAGCATAAATTATTTTAGAAGGAGATAATAATGGCTTTACTAAGTGTTAACGATTTGTATAAGGGTTTTTCAGGAGAATCTTTATTAAAAAACATTACATTTTCAATAGATGAAAAGGATAGAATAGGAGTTATTGGTGTTAATGGAGCAGGGAAATCAACATTAATAAAAATGTTAATGGGTATGGAAGAAAGTGATCCAAACCCTGAAACGAATGAAAGAGGTGCTGTTTTTAAAAAAGGTAGTTTAAAAATAGGTTATCTTTCTCAAAATATAAATTTAAATAAAGAAAATACAATTTTTGATGAATTAATGGGAGTATTTTCTAATTTGAAATTAGATTATGAAAGAATAAAAGCTTTAAATAGTTTAATAGCTACAGATATAGAAAATTTTGATAAACATATGGATGAACTTGCAGATTTGAGTAGTAAGTATGAACAAGAAGATGGTTATACTATTGAGTATAAGGTTAAGCAGATACTAATAGGACTAAGCATACCTGAGGATATGTGGAAAAATAAAATAAATGACCTTTCAGGAGGACAGCAATCTAGAGTTGCTTTAGGAAAAATTTTATTAGAAGAACCAGAACTATTAATATTGGATGAGCCAACAAATCATTTGGATTTAATAGCTATAGAATGGTTAGAGAAATTTTTAAAAGATTATCCAAAAGCTTTTATTGTAATATCACATGATAGATATTTTTTAGATAATATCATAAATAGAGTTTTTGAAATAGAAGCTAAAACATTAAAAACATATAAAGGTAATTTTTCAGATTATGTTATTCAAAAAGAAGCTTATCTTTCTGGTGCTGTTAAATCTTTTGAAAAAGAACAAGATAAAATAAAAAAAATGGAAGAATTTGTAAGGCGTTATAAAGCAGGACAAAAATGTAAACAAGCAAGAGGAAGACAAAAAATGTTGGATAGGATGGAAAAGGCAGATAATCCAATAATAGGTATCAGAAAAATAAAATTAAAATTTGAAGTAGAGACGCCAAGTGTAGATAAAGTTTTAGAGATAAAAAAATTAGAGATGAGCTACGGAGAAAAAAATCTATTTAAGGATTTAGATTTAACTATATATCGTGGAGATAGAGTTGGTATAATAGGAAAAAATGGCGTTGGAAAATCTACAATTTTAAAAATTATTAATAAATTTGAAAATCCTAAAAGTGGTTCGGTTAAAGTAGGAGAAAGAGTTAAGATAGGTTACTATGACCAAAATCATCAAGGGTTAAAGATGGAAAATTCGATATTAGAAGAATTATTATCTAATTTTAAATTAAGCCAAGAAGAAGCTAGAACTATGGCTGGAGGATTTTTATTCACATCTGATGATGTAGATAAAAAAATAAAATCTCTTTCTGGTGGCGAAAAAGCAAGAGTTGCTTTTATGAAATTAATATTGTCTAAACCAAATTTCTTAATACTGGATGAACCAACAAATCATTTGGATATTTATTCTAGAGAGATATTAGAAGAAGCATTAGAGGATTATGATGGAACAATTATAGTTGTTTCTCACGATAGATATTTTTTAGAAACTACTGTAAAAAGTATATATGAAGTTAATAAAGATGGAGCTAATTTGTTTAAAGGTGATTATGAAAGTTACATCTCTCAAAAAGATATAAATAAACAAAAAGATGAAACCTCTGGATTAAATTATGAAGAGCAAAAAAGAAACAGAAACAAGATAAGTAATCTAGAAAAAAAATGTAAAAAACTAGAAGAAGATATTGAAAAACTAGAAAATGAAAAAACTGAATTAGAGGAAAAATATGAAGTTTTTGGAAAAATTAATGATTTAGAGGCATTAATTAAAGTTCAAAATGACATAGATTTAGTAGATGAAAAAATCCTTCAAGCTATGGAATGCTGGGATGAAGCTCTATTTGAATTAGAAGAGTTAAAAAAATAGTTAAAAAAAATAAAAAATGTAATAAAATTATCTTTGACTTTTTGCAATAAAGCGATTATAATACTAAAGTTAAATATTATTTAAAAATAATAAATAAAAAATTCGAGGAAGGAGGGTAAAATGCCTACTTTAAGTCAATTAGTAAAAAAAGGAAGACAA
>JBOFYP010000196.1:0-1979 GCA_051654725.1 Cetobacterium sp. | reverse complement strand
GATAAAAAAGAGTGGGTGACATCTCTATCTGTTAGAGCTATAAAAATGTTAACAAATAAAGATTTAGAACTAAACATCCTCCATGATGTCTGTGAACTTAATCTACAGAATACGGATGATATTAAGTTGTTTTTAGAAGCTCGTAAAACAAGTGCTGATGTTATTGTAGTAGAATCTAAAAACGATTTACTCCAGTATAAGAACAAATGTATTAATTATAACAATTTTGAAAAGTTAAAGAAAAGTGTGGATAACATGTCGGCAAAAGAAATAGATGCAACCGAAAAAGAAATTGAAGCTCTTGAAAGATACTTAAAAGAGTTAAAAAAGTCTATAGGTGAAAGAGGAAAAGTTTTTGAGAATGAAAAAAATTTAAAACTGGTGATGAATAATGCAACAATTATCTAAAAGTAATTTCGACAAACTCTTAGAAAGAGCTAACAATGTTTATGACGTGGAAGGGCAGCTATTTGTAATAATCAAAGAAAAGACTTACATCGGTAGAAACTTAGAGCGAACAACTATCCAGTATGCACTTGATAAGTTCTTTGAAAAATTATCCTTCGAGATTGAAACTAATTTTGGAAGAGCTAAAACAAATAAAGAATGTGATTCTGCTGTTGAAATGTTATATGCTCATAGATCTGTTGAACATATAGCTAATTTTATAGGAATATCTCCATACAGAGTTCGTTCAATCATTTACAGGTTAGTTCTGCAAGGTAGACTTAAAAGAAAGAAAAAGTATAAAACTAAGTGGTCTGACTTTATAAGAGAGAATCATAAAAGCATGAGTAAAGAGGAGCTTTCAGAAGCCACAGGGCTTCATTTCACAACAATAGAGAGAGCGATTAAAACAATATTAAACGAAGGGGTGTAAGATGAATAGAGTTACTAAAAGTATAAAATCAGTTTATGGGGAAAGAAATATAATGTTATTAACAAGATTTACAGAAGGGGAATATGAGTACTTGAGAGACCAATCTAGATCTATTTTTGTCGATATGCTTACAGCAGAAAAAATCAAAGATAGAAATAGAAAAAATATTATCCAAACAAAAATTAAAAGTATGGTAAAAATGTTTTTCAAAGAGGTTTTTGATAACTTAATTTGTTCACCAAATTTAATTGCATTTTATTCTGGAATAGAGGTTGATATATTAATATCAAAGTATATTAAGATTGATACATCTTTTGATAAAGCAGCATTAAATCACAGTGAAAAGGCTAGTAAAGATTATACAACTCTTTTAGGGGATTTAAGAGATTGTATCCAGATTGAAATGAGTGAAAATATTGAGTTTAGTGAAGATGTTAAAAAAGAATGGATGAAAGCTCAGAAGTATCTTGGAGCAATGCTTATTAGAATGTATAAATACAATGAATTTATATATAACCAAGACAAACTTGTTGAAGAGTTAAACAGAATAAATATTGAATATTACAACAAGGTGAAAGATGACACTGTATGGGAAAATTTAAATAATAAAAATGAAAGATCTATTTGGAATGAACTATATTCAAGAGTTATTATCATGGATGAATATTTTGCAAAAAATAAAAATGAAATGGAAAAATTATTTCCAGAAGAGGCTAAAAATGATGATAGATATGTTAAAACTACTATTACAAAGTTAAAAAATATTTTAAATACTACCAAATCTATTATAGAAAACAGAGTTGCTCCTGAGCCTAAAAAAAAGAGCAAGTTTTCAAAATATGTTGGTATGAATTTAAAAAATTGGAATAAAAATAAATAAACCATTTCGGACGCGTCCGAAATGGAATGGAGGAGATTGAATTGAGTCAAACATTTATACAAAACGAATTATTAAAAGTGGATGAGGTTACTAAAATATGTAATGTGAGTAAGCAGAAAGCTTACAAATTAATGAAACTAGTTAATGACGAACTAGAAGCACAAGGTTTTATAACAATCAAAGGTAGAGTTAATAGAACTAGACTTTTTAAAAAATTAG
>JBOFYP010000195.1:0-6197 GCA_051654725.1 Cetobacterium sp. | reverse complement strand
ACAGCTTTAGCTGGATAAAGAGTTGCCATTCTAATTGCTTCTTCTACAGTTATATCACAGAATTTAACTAAGTTTCTAACACCAGCATCCATAGTCAAAGCTGAACCACCTAAAGTTCCATCTTCTCCAAAACACTTTCCATCTTTGTAGTAAACTTTGTTTCCTTCAAAATAGAAGAACTCCATATCTGTTCCAACAGGAGCAGCAGCATCAGTAACTAAATATAATCTTTCTCCCATTACTTTAATAGCAGATTTTATAGCAGAATAATGACAATGGAATCCATCAGCAATAACTCCAGCTTTGATATCTCCATCAAATATAGCACCAACTACTCCTGGTTCTCTATGATTGAAAGATGTCATAGCATTATATAAATGTGTTGCAAGAGTTATACCGAATGTTTCTTTTTCTTTAACTTCTTCAAATGTAGCATTTGAATGTCCAACTGCAACATTTATACCAGCGGCGTGAAGTTTTGAAATTGTTTTTTTATCAGTATTCTCAGGAGCAAGAGTAATTATTTTTACATTCTCTTTTCCAGCAGCAACTATTTTATCTATCATAGCTTCGTCAGCTACTCTTATGAATTTAGAATTATGAATTCCTTTTTTCTGAACAGAGATATATGGTCCTTCAATGTGTAAACCTAAAATTCCATATTTTCCTTTATTCTCAATACCATTAACTAAGTTTAATGCTTTTTCAATGTTTTCATCACCTGTAGTTATAAGTGTTGGTGTGAAAGAAGTACATCCATATTTTAAATTTGTTTTGTGCATTATCTCTAATGTTTTTAAACTGATGTCATCATTAAATAAAACTCCACCACAACCGTTAAGTTGTAAATCGATAAATCCAGGAGTTACATATCCTTTTTCAGCATCAATAGTTTCAATATTAGGAAAAGCTGAGTTTAACTCTTCAGTTGAAATAACATCAATAATTCTCTCTCCATCTATGATTAAAACTTTCCCTGTATAGAATTTGTTTCCTATAAATAATTCTCCATTTATTATGGCTTTCATTTTATTCATCTCCTACTTTCCACAGCTGTTATAAAGATCTTTAATTAATAAATCAGTATCTAAGTTTTTACCTTCGATATCTTTGAAGTATCTATAAGTTCCAACTTTTAATTCTGTACAAGCAGCTTCATCAGAAACGATTATTCCTTTTGGATGTAATTGAAGTGCACTTACAGTCCACATATGATTTACACCTTGCTCAACAGCATTATGTAAAGCTCTTGCTTTGTTATGACCATTAACCATAATTAAAACTTCTTTTGCATCAAGAATAGTTCCAACTCCAACAGTTAAAGATAACTTCGGTACTTTGTTGATATCTCCACCAAAGAATCTAGCATTAGCTATAATTGTATCCATAGTTAATTCTTTATCTCTAGTTCTAGAACTTAAAGATGAACCAGGTTCGTTGAAAGCGATATGCCCATCTGGACCAATTCCACCTAAGAATAAATCGATTCCACCAATAGCTTTTATTTTAGCTTCGTAATCTTCACACTCTTTTTTGTAATCAACAGCTAAACCATTTAAAATGTTGATATTAGATTTTTTAATGTCTATATGCTTAAAGAAATTCTCATGCATGTAGTAATGGTAACTTTGGTCATTATCAGGTGATAATCCAACATACTCATCCATATTAAATGTTACTATATTTTCAAAAGAGATAATTCCATCTTTACAGAATTGAATTAATCTCTTGTAC
Source organism: Cetobacterium sp. (assembly GCA_051654725.1). Lineage (GTDB taxonomy): Bacteria > Fusobacteriota > Fusobacteriia > Fusobacteriales > Fusobacteriaceae > Cetobacterium_A. The sequence continues at coordinate 4,463 of JBOFYP010000195.1, read as the reverse complement.
ATATCTAAAGGTGTTCCTCCTGTAGGTAATCCTAATACAAATGGTTTTTCAGCAGTAGGTTTTGCATCTAATATTTTTTTAGCAACATATACAGCTGCCCAGTCCCCGATTGTTTTTTCAGTTATAATAACTCTCATTAAAATCACTCCCTTGATTTAATTATATCTACTATAACTAAATTACCATTTATTTTTATAAATGTCAATCTTTTTAGAATTTTTTTTTCTATTTATTTTTAAATTAATGAATTTTATTTACATTTTGAATTTTTTAACACTTTCCACAGCACTTCCAATTAATTTTTCTGCTTTCTCTCTATCCATCTGAATTAATTTTATATATAGAATATCTATAACTGTTAACTGAGCCATTCTAGCTGAAAGAGATGTAGACCTTAAATTGCTTTTTTCAACTATTGTACTAAGAGATATATCTCCAACATCTTTAATTGGATTTGTTGCAAACTTTGTTAATGTGATAACTTTAACATCCTTTTCTTTAAACTCTAGAATCGATTGATATATATCTGAAGTTTGCCCACTATAAGATATAACAAATACAACATCTCCCTCTCCAGCAGTAGAGGCATTTGTTAATTGTATGTGTTGGTCTGCTTCAAAAATAACATTTTTACCTAACTCCCAAAGTTTATACTGAAAATCTCTTGCAACTATTCCTGAAAATCCAGCCCCTAAAATAAATATTCTTTTTGCACTAAATATAGCTTCAGCAGCTTTTTCAATCTCTTCAAAGTTTAATATCTTATATGTATCCTCTACACTTTTAATATTTTCATAAACTACTTTTCTGGCTAAAACAGAAGTGTTGTCATCAAATTTTATTTCATCATATATTATGTGAATATCATTCTGATTGTTTTTCATAGCTAAATCTCCAGCTAAAGCAATCTTAAACTCTGGAAAACCTTTAAACCCTAACTTTTTAGCAAATCTAACAATAGAAGCTTGGCTAACATCACATTTAATTGCTAAATCATATGTGTTCAATACTTTAATCTCGTTTAGATTTTCTAATAAAAAAGCTGATATTTTTTTTTCGTTTTTAGTAAAGCTTTCTTGAAATTCTTTTAATTTTATAAGCGTCCCACCCATTGTACTCCTCCATATATTAATCTAATCTTTTTTATTTTGTTTTATTTTTAAATTTTTTTCAATCTCATTTAGTACCTTTCTTTTATTTAAACTCCAAAGAGGTTCAATAACTTCATCTTTTTTCCCATCACCTGTAACTCTATGTACAACCATTTTATCTGGTAACATTTGTAAAATATCAGTTACAATATCAACGTATTCATCCAATGAGAATATATTGAATTTAGTTTCAAAATATACTTTTGCTAATTTTGTTTCCTTTATTATATGGAGAGAGTGTATCTTTATACCCCAAGCTCCTGAGTTAACTATTAAATTAGCGGTTTCTAGAATATCTTGTTTTGTTTCATTTGGTAAACCCACAATCATGTGTACTACAAATTTAATATTTTTCTCTTTTAATCTATTAGCAGAGTCTATATATACATCTAAATTGTATCCTCTATTTATAAATTCTGCAACTTTATCATCTGATGTTTGTAATCCTAATTCTATCCATAGAAAATGTTTTTTATTTATTCTATCTAATAGATTTATAACATCTTCTTGTAAACAATCAGGTCTAGTACCTATAGCCAATCCTAAAACTTTGGGATGGTTTAAAGCTTCAGAATATATCTTCTCTAAATAATCTACATCACCATAAGTGTTTGTGAAATTTTGAAAATATGCAATTACTTTTTGATCTTTAATTTTATCTTTTAAAAAATCTAATTGTTCATCGATTTGCTCAGTTATTGTTTTTCTTTTGTTTCCTGCAAATTCACCACTTCCAGAATCACTACAGAATATACATCCTCCATGAGCAACTTTTCCATCTCGATTAGGGCAAGTGAATCCTCCATCTAATGAAACTTTGAAAACTTTATGATTAAACTCATCTTTAAAAAAATCATTTAAAGAGTAAAACCTTCTATTATTATATTTTACCATTATTCATATCCTTTTCTTTTTCCTTTTCTAATCTCTCTAATTTAGAATAGATGCATCCACAATAATCTTGTCTATATAGGTCATGTTCTTTAGAAAGATTGACACTTCTTAAATATCTACTTTTTTTCTTAAAATCTCCCATTAAAAATTTAACATCATATTTTTTTTCTAATTCAATACCTATCTCATTAATCCAAGCAGAATTTTTAAGAGGGCTAATACTTAAAACAGTCGTAAAATAATCATAATTTAATTCTTTAGCTTTTTTAGCAGTAGCTTCCATTCTAAGCTTATAGCACTCAAAACATCTAGCTCCTCCCTCTCTTTCTTTTTCAAGACCAGATATTTTTTCTATAAAATCTTTTCTAGGACTATATTCACCTTCTAATATTTCCATTTTGAAATCCATAGATTTATTGAAAGTATGTTGTTCTTCTAACCTTGTTATATATTCATCTTTTTCTGTTATATTTGGATTATAAAAATAGATGTCTATTTTTATATATTTTTTCAAATACTCTAATATAGCACAACTACAAGGAGCACAACAAGAGTGTATTAATAATTTTTTATTGCTATCTAATCCAATCTTATCCAATTCTTTTTGCATTTCTAATTCATAATTAATCTTCATCTATCATTCCTTTTTGCATTTCTAATTCATAATTAATCTTCATCTATCATTCCTTTTTTCATTTATATCATAATTATATCATATTATGTAGTGTTTTTTTTATGTTTCTGCTATAATTAATTTAATTATAAACTTGGAGGGATAAAATGAATAATAAAATTTTTGTTATGTTAACTAATGGTTTTGAATTAATCGAAGCAACTGCACCAATTGATATTTTAAGAAGAGCTGGATTAAATGTAGTTACTGTTTCTACTTTAGAAAATACATTAGAAGTTGAATCAGCACAAAAAGTAAAAGTTTTAGCAGATGTTAATATTTCTGATATAAACAGTGGAGAGGGACAAATGGTTGTTATACCTGGTGGATTCCCAGGTTATGTAAACCTTAGAACAGATTCTAAAGTTATTGAAATTGTAAAAGAGTATTTACAAGATTCATCTAAATTTGTCGGAGCTATTTGTGGAGGACCTACAATTTTAGGTGTTAATGGATTAGTTGGAGATTATAAATTCACTTGTCACTCATCTGTAAAAGAAGAGATGAACAGTTCTAACTATTTAAATGAAGATTTTGTTATTGATAGAAACTTAATTACATCTCCTGGAGCTGGAAAATCAGTTCACTTTGGATTCGCTTTAGCTAGTATTTTTGTAGATAAAGAAACTATTGAAAAAGTTAAAAAAGGTATGGAATTATAGAAAATTAAAAGGACTAGAAAACTAGTCCTTTTATTATATTTTATTTTTCATCCTCGGCTTCATAATCAAAGAAACCTTCATAAATCTCTTCCTCTTCATTAATTACAAGGAAATCAATCTCTTCTGTACAATTTTCTAATTTAAGATTTTCTGGTAATTCATTCTCAGTTAAGAAGTTGAAGTTTTCATCTTCTAAAATTGCTAAGAATAGATGTGGTAAGAATCTATCAAATTCACTAACATAAGTTGTAGCACCAAAAGGTTGTCCTTGCTTTGAATTTTTATTTAACTCTCTTGAATACTTTGTATGATTTGAACAATCATGAACAACTAATGGCCATTTCTCTTCAGAAGCCTGTTTCATAAGTTTAAATGTTATCTCTCTTGACCAAAGTGGAGATATATAACCTCTTCTAGCCATATACATTCTCTCTCCAACATAATTATTAATATTATCCTCTCCGAAATGCAACTCAGCACAGTTTATAAAGTCTATTCCAGTAGCTATTATAGCATCTTTCTTTTTAGAGAACTCTTCATAAAATTCAGGAGTCATAGGAGTTTCTATTCCAACCATTGGAATATACTCTTTTGCCATAGCCATACTTTCGATTACTTTATCACTACATTTTACAGCACCTAAATTAAATCTTAACTCATTTAATCCAGCAGCTCCTAATTTATCTAAATTTTCTCTAGTGCAAAGAGAACCATTTGTATACATATGTTGGTATATTCCAGCATCACTAAGTTTTTTTATGATTCCATAATATTTTTCAATATCTAAGAATGGTTCTAAGTAAACATAAGCAATTCCACTTGGTTTTTTCTGTATTGATAATAATAGGTCTATATCCTCTTCATAGTAAAGAGTCTCTCCAATCTCCCACATTCCATCTGGAATAGGTTCTTGATTATCTATATTATCATGATAATAACAGAATTTACAAAGAAGATTACATTGGTGAGTCTTTCTTATTCCACCTAAACCATCACCAAATAAGCAAGATACACATCCTTTAGGGAAACTTTGCTCATCTCCTACGAAAAATGTTCTTCCTTTTAAATCTTTCAAATCTAGAA
>JBOFYP010000194.1:0-4557 GCA_051654725.1 Cetobacterium sp. | reverse complement strand
CTTATGGAATACCTTTTGATAGTGGGGTTACTGGTTTATTTTACAGAAAAGATTACTTAAAAGAAGCTGGAATTTCAGAAGAAAAACTTCAAAATATAACTTGGAATGAACTTATTGAAATTGGAAAAGAGATTAAATTAAAGACTGGTAAGCAGTTAATGGGAAATGGAATGGATGATTCTGGTTTAGTAAGAGTGATGATGCAATCTGCTGGATCTTGGTACTTTAATGATAAAGGAGAAGTTGATTTTTTAAATAATGATGTTTTAAAAGAATCTATTTTAACTGTAAAAAATATGTATAATTCTGGATTAGTTAATAATACTTCTGGTTGGGCAAATTGGGTTTCTAATTTCACATCTGGAGATGTTGCAACTTTATCAACTGGTGCTTGGATAATAGGAAGTATTAAAACTGAAGCCTCTCAATCAGGAAAATGGGGAGTTGCTCCTATTCCAAGATTATCAAATTCAAACTCAGTTAATGCTTCTAATTTAGGAGGTTCTAGCTGGTATATTTTAAATAAAAACAATAAAGAAGTTGCAGCTAAATTTATGAAAGATATTTTTGCTACAGATAAAGAATTTTACAATGAAATTTTAACAGAAAGAGGAGCTATTGGAACATTTTTACCATCTCAAAATACTGCTTCTTATGAAAAAGCTGATGAATTTTTTGATAATCAAAAAGTTTATTCTGATTTTTCAAACTGGATGAAACAAATTCCTGCTGTTAATTATGGTGTTTATGTTACAGAAGCTGACCAAGCTATCGTAAGTGTTTTAAAAGATATTATAGAAGATAAAATCTCATTAGAAGAGGGACTACAAAAAGCTGAAAATCAATTAAAATCTCAAATACAATAGGTGGATTATATGCTCGCTAAAATTTGGAAAAAAGATAAAGAAGGTTGGATTTTTATAGGAATTGCTTTAATATTATTTTTATTTTTTTCACTTTATCCTATAATAGATTCTTTAATCATCTCTTTTCATTCGTCGAAAGGAATGGTTTATAAATTCACTGGATTAGGAAATATCAAAAGATTACTTCAAGACAGAATGTTTTATATATCGGTTAAAAATACTTTAACATATTTAATTATACAAGTTCCAATAATGTTAATATTAGCAATTTTCTTGGCTACATTGCTAAATTCAACAAAATTAAAATTTAAAACATTTTTTAGAACTTGTATTTTTTTACCCTGTGTTACATCTTTAGTTGCTTACTCTGTTTTATTTAAAATGATTTTTGCTGAGAATGGCTTAGTGAATAACTTATTACTTAAAAGTGGAATAATTGAAACGAAAATACCTTGGTTAACAGATTCGTTTTGGGGAAAAGTAACTATAATTTTAGCTCTTATATGGAGATGGACTGGTTACAATATGATTTTCTTTTTAGCTGCACTACAAAATATTCCAAAAGATATGTATGAAGCTGCTGAAATTGATGGTGTCAGTGAAACAAAACAGTTCTTTTATATTACAGTTCCACAATTAAAACCGATACTTTTATTCACTACTATTATGTCCACGATAGGTACTTTACAAATATTTGATGAGCCCATGAACTTAACAATGGGAGGCCCTGCAAATTCAACTATGTCTATCTCTCAATACATATACAATGTTTCTTTTGTATATGCACCTAATTTTGGATATGCTGCAACGATATCGTATACTGTTGTTTTTATGATTGCATTATTATCTTATGTTCAATTTAAAGTTGCTGGAGAGGATGCATAATGAAGAGTAAGATAACATTAATTCAATATTTTCAATATTTATTTTTAATAATTGCATCATTTTTATCTCTTTTTCCATTTTACTGGTTGATAATTGGAACAACAAATAGTACAAATGAAATTATGAATGGAAAATTAACTTTAGGAAATTATTTTTTAGAAAATTATAATAGTCTGATTAAATTCGGAGGGTTTGAAAAAGCTTTTGTTAACACTGTTAAAATAACATTAATTTATGTATTTTTAACTCTGATTATAACTTCATTAGCTGCATATGGATTTGATAAATTTAAAACTTTTAAAACAGAATTTATTTACAAAGTTTTTATTTTATCTATGATGATACCTTTTGCTGCAATAATGATTCCACTTTTTAGAATAATGGTTAAGTTAAATTTGATTGATAGTTTTTTAGCAGTTATACTCCCTGGATTATCTTCGATTTTCTTAATATTTTTTTTCAGGCAAAGTTTAAAAAGTTTTCCAAATCAAATAATAGAATCTGCAAGAATAGATGGTGCTAGTGAACTTACAATCTTTTTCAAAATTGTGATTCCTCCAATGAGACCAACCTTTGCTGCAGCAGCTATATATGCTTTCATGAATCAATGGAATAACTATATGTGGCCTTTAATCGTTTTAAGAAGCAATGAAAATAAAACATTAACGTTGAGTTTATCATCAATGTCTTCTGCATATTTTGTAGATTATGGTATGCTAATGTTGGGGATTGTTATAAGTACAATACCTATGATTATTATATTCTTTAGTATGCAGAAAAGTTTTGTTCAAGGAATGACAGGTTCTTCAAAGTGAAAAAAATCCTAGTAAAGTTCACATTACTTTACTAGGATTTTTTTTATTATAAAAACTTTTCAGATAGCATTTTTATTTTCTCTTTTAACTCAGGAGAATCTTCTAGTGATACTTTGTCAGTATTTGATAACTCAATAGTTCCAATTACCTCAGCACACAGCTCTCTTGAGAACTCTTTTAACAATTGATAACCAGCTTTAAATTGATTTTCAAACTGTGGAGCTCCTCCAACCATAGCTATCACAGATTTTTTAGTAATCTCTTTTTTTTCGCCTCTCATACGACTAGCCCAATAAACTTGGCATCTATCTATTAAGAGCTTCATTGGTGCTGGTACAGAGTGGAAATACATAGGTGTTGCAAAGATAAAATTATCTGCTGACTCTATTTTATTGTAAATCTCTGTCATTCCATCTTTTACAAGACATTTAGGTGACTTCCAACATCCTCTACAATCCATGCAAGGAGCTATATTTGTTAAACGATATGTATCTATAACTTCAACATTTCCGATTAAATGCTTTTTAAACTCATCTACAATGGCTCTAGTTTCTCCATTTTTTCTTGCTGCTCCTAAAAATATCAAAGTTTTTTTCATAAACCACTCCTAAAATACTCGTTATTTTTCACCTAAAATATTTTTTAAGGTTTTGAAATATATTGTTGGAGACTTTTCTTTTTGAGCATTCAAAATATCAATTTCAATACCTTGACTTTGAAGAATCTCTCTTGCTTTAATCTCTTGTTCTAAACTTAATTCTATTTCTTTATTTTTAGGTTTTGATTCAAAAAGTGAAAAAAATATCTCTATTTTTCCTATTTTTCTCCGACCTTTTCCTTTTGTATCATTAGAAAATTTATATATATTTTTCTTTTCTAATTCAGCTTTAGCTGGTTTTATAATTTTATCATTTATCCTTCCAAACGTATAACTAGTTGGAACTTCTAAAACATCTGCAAATTGCTGTATTTCCATAACAAAATATCCAGTACTTTCAAATTGTTTTAAAAGCATATATAGCCTTTTAGCGTATTTTCCACCAATACCCTTTAATTCGGCATCTTCAAGAAGTAAAATTTCTCTCTTTTTATACTTTAATTCGTTATCCCAATAATCAAGCTCTTTTACACTTAAAGGTTCTTTTTTCTTTACTGCATCTATTATGCTAATGTTATGTTTGTAAAACAGAAACGGAATGAAAAGTGAAGGAATCTCTATCTTTAGAGTTTCATCATCAATCTCTTGAGTCACAAAAATACTTCCCGATATTCCATAACCTTTCTCTTTGTCAATTTCATATCTTTTTGAAATTGTTAATCCACGAATAAAATCACTAAATTCCTCTTTTGTATAGGGTCTAGTTGTCGAAGCTTCCCATATCTCACGCTTTTTTACTGTGATTACTCTTTCTTTTATTTCTAGACCTTTGTTCCACTTGTTAAACTCTTTTAGTAACCATCCAAAAGCATTTATGAAAATCTCTTTTTCAAAACAAATAGGCAATCTATTTAGCTGTTTGTTAAATCCAATTTTCCCCAATTTTCACCTCAAAAATCATAATGTTTAAATTATAACATAAACCCATTTTATTGTCAAAAGTGTTTATGTTTATCACTACAATTTGGGGTTTATAATTAGTACAATTTGGGGTTTATATTTAACGACACACCTTTATAAACCATTGATTTGATTGATTGAATTTTCTATGATACTTTTTGCTCAGCTTTATTTTTGAAATCAATATATCTATCACATTGTTTTTTTCTATCATATCCTAACATTATTCCTAAAATGAAATCCTCTTCTGGAGTATATTCTGATAGGTTTGATTTATTAATTTTCTTTATTACGTTGATACAAGATTCATCACCAAAAAAAACATTGTATCTACCATTTTTAATTTTATCTATTTGATAAGAGATATTTTTTGAATTCAATCTGTTTTGAACAAATGTCAAAAGATCCTCTGAAATTGTATGTAAAATAAGGT
>JBOFYP010000193.1:0-3965 GCA_051654725.1 Cetobacterium sp. | reverse complement strand
TTCGGTTACATCTAAAGGTAAAATATAATTTTTAGAATCAATACCTACTTCAGCACATTGCTTTATTTTAGAGTTTACATAAATTTTAGATGCTAAATTATCACCAGCTTGTATTACTGCCAATCCTGGGACTTTTCCTATATTTTGTTTTATCTCAATTATTTCGTTTTTTATCGAATCTCTTACTTTTTGAGATACATACTTACCATCTAAAATTTTCATTCCTATTCCACCTTTTCTTTCCAGTAATTTAATTCTTGGAGCTTTCTATTTAAGTCTATATGCTCAATTACAACATCTTTTGGAACTTTTATTTCTAAAGATGTCATATTCAATATCGCTTTTATTCCTGATTGTGTCACTATATCCGTCACTTGTTGGGCTATAGATTTATTCTCTGTTATAATTGCCATATCTATTTTTTGTTCTGATGCTATTCTAGGAATATCACTTACATTACTTATTTTTATTCCTTTATATTCCTTACCAATTCTACTTTTTGTTATATCAAAGATACCAACAATATTAAATCTTGGTTTTTCTATATCGCCTTCTAAAAAAATAGCATTTCCTAATTTTCCTGCTCCAACTATAATTACATTATTTTGTTTGTTTATTCCCAATATACTTTCAATCATTTCATAAAGACACTTTACGTTATACCCTTTTCCCCTTATTCCTATACAAGATTCAATATTCATTATGAAATTAGAAAAATCTTTTCTTATTTGAGCTGCTGTTAAACCTAATAAAACACCCATCTCTTCTGACGATATATAATCAGTTGGTGAAAAATTATCTAAACACTTTAAGTACATTGTTAACCTTTGAATAGTTTTCTTTGAAATCTTATCATTTTTTTCTGTAGCTCTCATCTTTTAATATCTCCCCCAGTTGTATTTATCCTAGTATTTCACCTATCTTAAATAAGTTTCCATTCATACTATCTTTTCCTGATATATTTTTCTTATTTTCAGGTTTTATATCTGTTAAAATAACACTTCCACCTTTAACTTTTATAACAAACCCTTTTCCTTTAACTGAATCAACAACTTCTCCAATAACTCCACTTTCGTAAATTTTATTGAATTTTTCTACAGAATAAACTTTTAAAACTTTTTCATTGTGAGATGTGAATGCAGTCGGAAATGGATTCATTCCTCTAACAAAGTTGAATATCTCTTCCTCGGTTTTATTCCAATCAATTATGCAATCAGTTTTTTTGTAAGGTTTTACAAAAGTAGCTTCATTATGTTTTTGAACCTCTCTTTTTGCAGTTCCTTTTTCTATTTGATTAACGGCTTCTACTAACTTTTCAGCTCCTATCAACTTTAATCTATCATGTAATGTTAAGAATGTATCCTCTTCAAATATAGGTGTGCTTCCTTTTAGAATAATATCTCCTGCATCTAGCTCTTCTGCTATATCCATGATTGTTACTCCGCTTTCTTTTTCACCAGCTATTATAGCTGCATTTATTGGTGCGGCACCTCTAAATTTTGGAAGAAGAGATGAGTGAACATTAATAATTCCAAATTTTGGAAAATCTATTATCTCGTTTGGAATTATTTTTCCATATGCCACTACCACTATTAAATCTGGATTTAACTCTTTAACTAAATTCAATGTTTCTTCTGTTTTTACTGAAGCAGGCTGATAAACAGGAATATTATTTTGTAATCCATACTCTTTTACAGGAGTATTTTTTATTTTTTTACCTCTTGTATTTGGTTTGTCAACTTTTGTAAATATAGCTACTATTTCATGCTTCTCTCTCAATGCATCTAATGATGGAACTGCAAATTCTGGAGTTCCCATAAATAAAATTCTCATTTAACCTCCTAATTTTTCAAACTATTCAAATATTGAATAGCCATTTTATAACTTTCAGAACCAAATCCAGTTATTTTTCCAATACAGATATCTGAAATTACAGACTTATGTCTAAACTCCTCCCTAGAGTAAACATTTGATAGATGAACTTCTATTGCTTTAATTCCAGTTGACAATATAGCATCTCTTAAACCTATGCTATAATGTGTCAACGCTCCAGGATTAATTATTAAATAATCTATCATTCTATAGCTTTCTTGAATTTTATCAATTATAAATCCTTCGTGATTAGATTGAAAAAACTGAAGTTCTATTTCGTGTAGTTTTCCGAATTTTTCTAACTCATCATTTATAATATCTAAAGTTTTATATCCGTATATATCTGGTTCTCTTTTTCCTAAAAAATTTAGATTTGGACCATTTATGACTAAAACTTTCATTTTAATTTATCCTTTTTTATATCTTCAACAATATCAATAAAAGATTTTATATCATCGAACTCTTTATAAACAGATGCAAATCTAACATATGCAACCTCATCTAACTCTTTTAACTTATTTAATACTAGTTCTCCTAATCCTTGTGTTGTTATCTCATTTTTCCAAGTACTTTGAATAACTCTTTCTATGTCAGCAATAAAAGCATCTAAATTATCTCTACTAATATTTCTTTTATTAGTTGCTCTTTCTAAGCCTCTTAAAAGTTTTTCTCTATTAAATTTTTCTCTACTTTTATTTTTTTTAACTACATAAATTGGATTCTCTTCAATTTTTTCGTAAGTAGTAAACCTTTTTTCACAACTATTGCACTCTCTTCTTCTTCTTATTGAATTATTTTCAGAAAAAGCTCTACTATCTACTACTTTTGTGTCTTCACTATTACAAAACGGACATCTCATACTCTCTCCCTACAAAGCTTCCTCTTTATTTATACACTGTATTATATCTTTAGCTGTTTCACAATTTAACAGTTTCTCTCTAAATTTCTCTTCTCTTATTAATCTTGAAATTCTTGCCAATACTTTTAAATAAATTTGACTATCTTTAAATGGTGATGCGAAAACAAAAAATATTCTCACTTTTTCTTGGTCTAAAGATTTAAAATCTACTCCATCTCTACTTATTCCAAAAGCTATTGTTAAACTCTGAGCTGCATCAGTTTTAGCATGAGGTATTGCTACCCCTTTTCCTATTCCTGTACTACCTAAATTCTCTCTTTCTAATAAAGCTTTGTATATAAATTCTTTTTTTTCAATCTTTTCAGATTTTACTATTAAAGCTGATAACTCCTTTAAAGACTCATCTTTACTTTTTGCTCTTAGATCAAGTGATATTAGTTCTTCTGACATATAGTCAGTAATTTTAACTATGTTTAACATGAGTAACCTCCAAATAAATGTTTCTTTAGATTTAATTTTGTATCTAAATGACAGTTTATATATTTTTCATAAAGAATAATAACATCAATTATTGTATTTAACTCTATTTTATTTTCAAATATTGAAGTTTTTTTCTCTATACTTGACAATAGTTCAAATAATTCCTCTTTTAATAATATGACTCTTTCATTTCCAAAATCAGTTATTACAGAATCAGATATATTAAAGTACTTTTTTCCCGATATTTCTATACTATAACCTTCATTTTTTATTAACCAACTCATCATTTTTGAAACTAATAATAAATTTTTATATTTTTTATTTTTCATTATAAATTGAAATGTTTTTTCTAATCTTTGAAAAAATTCATATTTTTTCTCTTCTGGTAAAACTATCTCATTTACTATAGAAAGTATATATGATGATATTTCTAATTTGTCTATATCCTTTTTTAAATCGTAATAATATTCTATTGGATCAATTGTATTCAATATAAACTTATCACCTTTTTTATAAAATGTAAAATTTGATAGGGTTAATAAATCTACCGAACTTTGGTCTCTTTTTTTACTTTTTTTAATTCCTCTAATTAAAAAATCTATCTTACCAAATGTTTCAGAAAAAACAGTTATAATTCTACTTCCTTCTCCAAAATCTGATTTTTTTATAATTAATCCTTTTGTTTCTAAAAATATCATTTCTTTAGTTCCTTTCTTTTAAGGCCACTATTTACTTTTATATCTCTCAACTCTAA
>JBOFYP010000192.1:0-11523 GCA_051654725.1 Cetobacterium sp. | reverse complement strand
AATGGTCTAGCAGCAGCTCCACCAACGATAGGATGCATCATAGGTGTTTCAACTTCTAAGAAGTTCTTTTTGTTAAGGAATTCTCTAATTCCGTTTATTATTCTAACTCTTTTCATGAATGTTTCTTTAACTTCTCTATTCATAATAAGGTCAACATATCTTTTTCTATATCTAGTTTCAACATCAGTAAGTCCGTGGAACTTTTCAGGAAGAGCTCTAACATTTTTAGAAAGCAATTCAACAGCAGAAACTCTTAAAGTTAATTCACCTTTTTGAGTCATAAATAAAGCCCCTTCAACACCAATAATGTCTCCAGCTCCTAATTTTTTAACAATTTCAAAAGATTCTTCACCTATTTGATCTTGTCTGATGTAAACTTGAATTTTACCAGTTTGGTCTTCAATATGAGCAAAAACAGCTTTACCTTGCTCTCTGAATCCCATTATTCTTCCTGCTGTTTTGAAAGCAGTTTCTGTTTCTGGAGAAGATACTAAAAGGTCTCCAATCATATGAACTTTATCATATTTTTTTCCAAACGGATAAACTCCAAGAGCTTCAATCTCTCTTATTTTATCCCATTGTTCCATTACAAGACGTTCTTTTCCAACTCTGTCAAAGTATTTTTCCATAGTTTTTCTCCCTTTTTAATTTATAGTTTTAATAAATAAATGCTACTTTTTCTACCCCAAGTACTACTAGGATTATTTTCTCTAGACTTTCTCAAGTAATCTTTAGCTTTTTCAATCTCACCTTTTTTATGATAAATAACTCCAAGAGAGTAGTATAGTTCAGATGTATTTTCATCATTACTAGTTACTTTATTAAACTCAATTAAAGCTTTATCAAAGTTGTTCATTAAGAAGTATGTTTTTCCACGATAGAAACCTAATTCAGAAGAATTCGTAGAGCCATTTTCAGCTTTATTAAAGAAAATTAAAGCTTCATTGTAACTTTTACGATTTAGAGCTTCTATACCACTTGCCATATCTCTAGAAGAACTTGAAGGTGAAACTACTTTAGAAATATTTTCATCATCTTTTTTATCATTTGATAATTGGTTAGTTGATTCAGAATTTGAATCTGTTAAATTTTTATTAGCAGACTCTACTTTATAACCTGGGTCAACTAAGCTTAGGTAGTAATTACCTTTTTCATTATTTCCATTACTTTTATATGAATTACCTATTAAGAGAGCTAATTCAGAATTTTGAGAATCACTGTAGAATTTTTCTAAAAATTCTAATTCATCAAGTGAAGCATTATTTTTAGCTTTAATAATTCTCTTTATTGTAGTATTTAGTTTTAAATTATTTCTATTATAATCCAAATAATAATTATTAATAACAAAATTATCAGATGAGCTCTTTGCTTCAAGATTAATAAGTTTTATTTTTTCATTCTCATTGAGAGAAAAATTTTCTTTTAAATATCTAACTTCTTTATTGATTAAAAGTTGATTTCCGTTTTTAGAACTTAGATCAAGTATCATAAAAGAAACATCTTTTTGTTTGCTATTTGTAGGAAAAGCTGCTAAGTATAGCTGTGCACTTTTTACCAATAAATCCAAATTGTTATTATTGTAGCCGTTTAGAATTATATCATAATTATCTTTCTCAGTAAAATTATATTTCAATTTATTTTTGATTTTAATATTACCTATATATGTGAAACCTCTGTAAAGTTCAGCGATATATTCTCCTTGATATAAACTATTAAAACTTAAAATACCATTATTTATATTGAAAGTATAGTCATTTTTAATAGGAGAGGAAATGATTTTCACTCTATCAGCATTAATATTATTAATAATTAGTGTTTCACCAGCATAAACTTCCATAGGAGATATTATTTGTGAAGGAGAATAATTACGCATTGAATTCATTGAAATGTCTCTTTTCATAAGATCATATAAATATCCAACTCCAGATTCATTAAGAAAAAAATTATCTTGTTGTAAAACTGGATTGTTAACACTAGAAACAACAACTTGATTTTGTTTAGGTAGTTGTGTTTGAAGATTATTACAACTAAAAAGAACCAAACTTGTTGTTGAAATTAAAAATATTTTTTTCATTACCCCTCCTTTAATAAAAAATAGAGCAAAGAGATTGCTCTATTTTGGCTTTTATAGCACTTCAATTATCTCGATATCTAGTTGATTTATCTCTACATTATTATCATATATAACATAGGTAATTGTCAACTTATTTTCATGATAAATGTATTTTTTACAAGAAATTGTAAAGTTTTTTTTGAAATAAGAAGTATTGTATAGAAATTCAGTTTTTTCTAAGGGTTTTATAGTTAAATTACTTTCGATTTCACCGAATCTTAAAATTTGAGTCATACAAGGGGATATTCTTATTTCACCCTTACCAAACTTATTATCATAATAAAAAATAGTTAAATCATTTTCGATTACTTTTTGTGCAATCATTTTTTGAGATATTACCTCATCAAAAGAGTCTCTACTGTTAATTATAATTTTAGCCATTAATAGTAGTCCTTTTCGTCATCATCATATCCCATGTCATCATAGTAATCATGATCAAAAGAATCTTCACGATCATAGTATTCATCATCATCCCAGTCACCAATACTGTCAGCACCTAAATACTCTTCTTTCCAAAAATCTAAAACAGCATTAATTTCGTTAGTGTCGTCGATTAATGTTAAAAAATCTTCATCCTCATCACATAAAAATATATAGTTAGTTCCATCAAAATCCTCGGTAATAAGATATTCCTTATCTCTTATTATAAGAGTTTCTAAAACTGTTAGTTCTAACTCCTCGTCATCGAATTTGTGAAAAAAAGTTTCTCCTTGTGAATACATTGTTTCCTCCTAATAAAATATAAAAATAAAATATAAAATATAAAACTATTTATGATATTTAGTATTTTTAATAATACTAAACCAACGATAGATTTGTTCAATAAGTATTAATCTCATTAATTGGTGTGGAAAAGTCATTTTAGAGAAACTTAATCTTAAATCAGAATTTTTTCTAATTTCTTCAGACACTCCATAAGACCCACCAATAATAAAGTTAATAGTACTATCTCCATTAACGCCTATTTTTTCAATATGATTAGCCATCTCTTCAGAAGAGTAGTTTTTACCACTAATATCCAAGAGAATTTTAAAACCTTTGTTTTTTTCTAAAGTTTCAAGAATAGCTTTAGATTCTTTTTCAATAGAAATATTTCTATTTGAATCATTACCATCCTCTTTTAACTCGATTACTTTTAATTTACCAAAAGCTTGAAGTCTTTTAGCAAACTCTTGTATACCATCAAGAATGTATTTATCTTTAATTTTTCCAATGCAAATAATATTAATATTCATTTTCTTTTAAATCCTTTCTCCATATCTAGTAAACTTATTTTAAAAGTTATTGGTCTACCATGAGGGCATGTAAAACGTCCAATTTCATGTAGCTGAGATATTAGTTCTTCCATTTCAAAAATGGTTAAATTTTCATTAGCTTTTATGGCTCCTCTACAAGACATTGAAATTATAATATTTTCAATTACCTCATTTTTAGAATTAACTTTATTTAAACCGTTAAGAATTTCGAAAAAAATATTTTCAAAAGAATCTTTGGTATTTAAAACAGGAACAGATCGAATTAAGAAATCTGAATCATTAAATTGATCGATTTCAAATCCAAATTCTTTAAAAAATTCTTTTTTATCTTTTAAAAGTTGAATCTGTTTGATACTTAAAGAAACTTTAATAGGTACAAGCAGAGCTTGAGATGCTATTTTATGTTGAAGATATTCATTTTTCAATTGTTCATAAAGAATTCTTTCATGAACAATATGTTGATCATATATAATAAGGTCTCTATTCTCTTCAACTAAAATAAAAGATTTAGAAAATTGTCCAATTACTTTTATTTTATTTTGATAATTTTTAATATTAGTATTATTTACCTCAGGTTTTATATGATTTTCACTTGTGTGAATCAAAATAGGTTTTTCAGGGATAAATAAACTATTATTATTTTCAAAAGAAGTTTGAATTTCCTCTTTTATTTCTACCACTCTTTTTATATCATTAATTTCAAAAAAATCAAAATCTTTTTTTAAATTTTTTAGATTTTCATTTTCAGTAATATCAAAATTTTCGAATTTATTAAGCTCTTGTTTCACTTCTAAAATAGGCATAATAAATTCTTTAGTTAGAGTAGATTGTGTAATCCTAAAAATTTCTTGATAAATTTCATTTTCATCTGAAAATTTAATTATTTTTTTTGAAGGATGAACATTGACATCAATAGTTTTAGGATCAACTTTTAAATTTATTATAGCGAAAGGATATCGACCTTTCATAAGATGAGTATAGTATCCATCAATTAAAGCTTCTTCAATAATTTTAGCTTTAACAGGTCTATTATTAACAAAAATAAAAATAGAGTCTTTAGTTGATTTTGTTATTGAGATATTTCCAAGATATCCAAATTTAACATTTTTTAAATTTTTTAAAGTAGAAATTCCAAAAAGTTCGATTAGTGTATTTTCAATTCCATTTCCACTTGTTCTAATGCTTTCTTTCGTATCAATTGTCAATATAATTGATACTTCAGGATTAGCTAAAGCTTCTTGTAAAACAATCTCTTTTATTCTAGTGTTTTCAGTTGAATCTTTTCTTAAAAATTTCAATCGAGCAGGTGTGTTGAAAAAAAGATCTTTAATATCTATTTCGGTACCACAAGATTTTTGAATTTCTTTTAAGTTTGTTATTTTTCCACCAGAAACATTGATTGAATAACCTATTATATCTTCTTTTGTTTTAGTTGAGATAATCATTTTAGAAACAGCAGCTATTGAAGAAAGAGCTTCTCCTCGAAAACCATAAGTATTTAAATTGAAAAGGTCATCTTTAGATGAAATTTTACTAGTTGCATGTCTTTCAACGCAAAGCAGTAAATCTTCACGGGACATGCCCTTACCATCATCTATAAATTTAATATCTTTTCCACCTTTTTTCACATCAATTTTAATATATTTACTTTCAGCATCAAGAGAATTTTCTAAAAGTTCTTTAATTAAACTTGCAGGATTCTCTACAACTTCACCAGCAGCAATCATGTTAGAAAGAGATTCATCTAAAATTTTAATAATTCCCAAAATATCACCACCTACAAAAATTATAACATTATTTATTATTATACAGATTTGAAATAATTTCAACTATTTTTTTTCTAAAATATAAATTTTATAGTAAAAATTATATGATATAATAAAAATATAGATAGTTTAAAGGAGTAGAAAATGAAATTTTTTAAGATACTAATAATTCTATTAATGCTTGAATTTAAAAGCTTTTCATACAATGTTGATGACTATATATTTTTAAATAAAGCAATAGAAGCGAATGAAAAAAAAGATTATAAAAAAAGTTTGTTTTTTTATGAAATTTATGAAAAAAACTTTACCTATTCCTATCCAATGATTAGTAATTATGCAAAATATTATATTGCTAAAAATTACATGGAAATGAGCAAAAATGAAGAAGCTTTACTCTGGTTTTCAAGAGCAGTTTATATACCAGATAGTTATTTAAAACAAAAAGTAAGAAAAAATAACTTTTTTCAATATAGAAAAGATTTTTTTATGGGTAAAATTTATTTGAAAAATGGAGATGTAGATTTAGGAAAAGATTTTTTAAAAAGGTTGATACTTGATTACTATGATCCAGAAGCTGAGTATTATGAAAAAATAGCACTTCAAATATTATCTAGCTACGATGTGAAGTATAATTATATTTTTGATGTGAAGTATAATGAAAATGAAATTTTTATGAATAAAATAGAAGTGAGTGATCAGAAAAAAATTATAAATTTTTTTTATGAAAAGAAAAATTATGAAAAAGTAATTAAACTTTTAAATATAATAAACGATTATAAAGATATGGAATTAAATTTAAAACTTATATATTTGGAAAGCCTTTTAAGATTGAATAAAAATGAAAAAGTAATTGAATTAACGAATGACTCAGAAGAGCAGATAGCAAAAATTTATTTGTTTAGAGGAATGGCATTTGAACAGAGCAAATTTTTCTCAAAAGCTATATATAATTATGATAAAATAAAAGATTTAAGGGTTAAAGATAGAGCACTTTTTAGAGTTGCAAGAATCTATTATAAATTAGAAAATTATAAAAGTGCAAAGGATACAATTGAAAAGATAACAATCAAAAATCAAGATATGAAAAGCTTGATGTTAGAAATTTATATTAAATTAAAAAATAAGAAAAAATTTATAGAAAGTTATAATGAATTTAAAATGATGTATCCTCAAAATCATAAAATGGGATTATATTACATTATATATAATAATTTAATAAAAAAAGTAAAAGAACCTTGGGAACTAGCAGATTACAATGTATTTTTTGCTAGTAACTATGTAGTAAGAAATTATTTTTATTCACTAAAAGAATATGAATTGGAAAATACATATAAAGAAAAAGTTTTAGAAGATGCTTTGAAGCAGATAGGGGAGTTTAAAAATGCAGAAATTTTAGAATTAGCTGTCCAAAGTACTAACTTTAATTTAGATATAGAAACTATAAAAGATAAAAAAATAATCATAGATAGTTTTATAAAAGCTAAATTTTATAAAGAGGCATTTAAAAAAGCTGATGAATTTAAAAAAGATTTTTATAATTATAAAAATTTATTACATTACATATACCCTAAATACTATAAAAGTGAAGTGGATAAAGCATTAAAGAAAAATTTATTGCCAGAGTCAGTTATTTATACAGTTATTTATGTGGAAAGTGGATTTAATAATGAGAGCATTAAGTACGATAAAATAGGATTGATGGGAATACCTAA
This sequence comes from Cetobacterium sp., assembly GCA_051654725.1. Classification (GTDB taxonomy): domain Bacteria; phylum Fusobacteriota; class Fusobacteriia; order Fusobacteriales; family Fusobacteriaceae; genus Cetobacterium_A. The sequence goes on along the minus strand of JBOFYP010000192.1, from coordinate 4,676 downwards.
AAATGAGATAAAAGGAAATTTAGAGGATTTCTATGATTCTCAAAAAAATATAAATAAAGGAGTTGAAAGATTAAGACTAATCTATAAAAAACATGATAGTATGATTTTGAAAACTTTAGTAGAGTATATGTATGGAGAAAAAACATTGAAAATGTTAAATTTTGAAAAAAATGGAGACTTGAGAATTGAAACTATTTCGGATGAGAAATTACAACAAGAATTAGAAGAGATAGTTTATACTTATGCATTTTATAGTGCTATATATAATTAAAATAACGAATTAAGGATGTGAGTAAATTGAGAAATACAAAATGGTTATTTAAAAAAGAAAAATTAGTAAAAAAAGATGTGTACATAGATAGTGATATAGAACAAATTCTTTACAACAGAGGATTAGAAAGTAAAGAAGAGATAGATTTGTTTGTAAGTGGAACGTTAGAAAATTTAATGAATCCAAGCCAATTATCTGACGTAGATAAAGCTGTAGAAAGAATATTAAAAGCTAAAATGAATAATGAAAATGTTTGGATATATGGCGATTATGATGTAGACGGAATAACTTCTACGTCTTTGTGTTATTTAGCTTTAAAAGAGATAGGAATAGATGTTAAGTATTATATTCCTCTTAGAGATGAGGGTTATGGACTAAATAAAGAAGCTTTAAAGCAAATAAATAGTGAGGGTGGAAATTTAATAATAACCGTTGATTGTGGAATATCTTCTAATTCAGAAGTTGATTATTGTAATGAATTAGGAATGGATATGATAATAACAGATCATCATGAAATAAATAATAGTTTACCGTGTGCACATGCTATTATAAATCCAAAAAGAGAAGATAATCAAAATCCTTATAAATATTTTGCAGGAGTGGGAACAGCTTTTATGATGCTTCTTGCTTTATATAAAAAATTAGATAAGAAAAATGATATATATAAATACTTAGATATAGTTGCAATTGGTACTATAGCAGATATTGTTCCTTTAAAAGGTGAAAACAGACTTTTGGTAAAGCGAGGTTTGGAACTTTTAAAAAGTAGTAAGTGGAAAGGATTAAATATGCTTATGAAAAAACTATATGAAAATCCAATAGAGAAACAATTTGATACATATGATGTAGGATTTATAATAGCTCCAATTTTTAATGCTGCAGGAAGATTAGAGGATGCTAAAATGGCAGTTGAGTTATTTGTAAGTGATTGTCATATAGTTTGTGATAATTTAATATTTGATTTAATCAATAAAAATAGTAAAAGAAAAGAGATTCAAGAGGATATATTATCGAAAGCTCTTCAAAAAATAGAAGAATGTAAATTAGATGAAAAAAGTGTTATTGTTATTGCAGAAGAAAATTTTCATCATGGAGTAATTGGAATAGTTGCATCTAAAGTTTTGGATAGATACTATAAACCATCTATAATAATGGAGATTAAACCGAAAGAGGGAATTGCAACAGCATCTTGTAGAAGTATTGAAGCTTTCAATATGATAGAAGCCTTAAATTCAATGAAAGAGTTATTCGTAAAATATGGTGGTCATGCAGGTGCTGCAGGATTCTCTATTCCAATAGAAAATATAGATGAATTTTCAGAAAGAATTAATATTTATGCAAAACAAGTCCTAAGTATAGAAGATACAAAAAAGCCAATAAAAATAGATTGTGAACTTTCTATGATAAAGATATCATTTGATTTAATGGAAAAATTATCTCTACTAGAGCCTTATGGATTTGGAAATGCTTCACCTTTATTTTCAATAAAAAATTGTAAATATTCAAATTTTAGAATGATTGGAAAAGATAAAAATCATCTTATGATGAATTTAATAAAAGATGGCGTTGAAATAAAAAACTGTGTTTGGTTTAATAGTGAAGATATGGAAGAATCTATTTTAAATAGTGAAGAGTTAGATGTAGCATTTAAATTAAAAATGGAAACTTATAAAGATAAATATCAATATAAAATTTTTATAGAGGATATAAAGCCATCAAAAGAGATTGTAAATAATTATAACGAATTTAAATCATTATATGATTTGAAATATCCAATTAAATCTGTATTTTATACAAGAAGAAATGTTGAAGGAGAAAAATTAAATATAAGTTTCACTGATGATGATGTTTCTGTAAATATTGGAAAAAATAGTGTTGGATTTTTAGATGGCCAGACTAAAATGTTATTAAAAAAATTAAATGAGTATTACAATTATACATTTAAAGTTGAAGTTGAAAAAATTGTAGAAAAAGATGAAAATTTTAATGTCTATATATCTTTAAGTAAGTCTGAAGAATTTAAAACTTTATCTCTTGAACCTGGGAAAATTTTTAGAGATATAAAAAATCATTTGATAGGTGAATTAGAATATAACTCTTTACAAAAAAGAGTTCTAAAAGCAGTATTTAAAGAAAATAAAAATAGTATTGTTATCTGTGGGAAAAATAGAGGAGTTGATACAATAATAAAAACAATTGAATGCTATTACTCTCAAATGAATCAAAAAGTAGCGGTAGTTAAGGATGGTATGATTAAACCAGAAGGTTATGATTACTATATATACGAAGGAGAAAGTTTAGAAAATTTAGATAAATATAATCTGATAATAACAAAAGATGATTTTATTTTAGAAGGTTATGAAGTTATAAAAGATAGTTATGAAGTATTAAAAAACTTAAGAATTGTTAGTGAGGAAGAGCTAGAAAATTATAAAAAAATATTTAGTTCAAAACTTCCAATTGAACAAAAATTAAATATAATAAAAGAAATAAAAAGTGGAGAAAATTATATCGCAACAGATGATGTAGTCGTTATATTCTAATTTTTTAGAAAGGTTTAATGTAAGAAGGAAAATAAAATACAACATAGTATAATAGCAGTATAAATACAAAATGGCGGTGAAAAATAATGTATAAAGAATTAACTATGAAAATAAGACAATCTTTAAAAGAGCAATGGTTTTATCATATAGTGATTGGAGTGATATTCCTTATTTATACTGCTATAGTTATACTAGGAAATGGTATTTTTTTAAATTCATCAGTTAAAATGTTAGGAGCTTTGTTTTTATTAACGGGAATAGGGAATTTGATGTATTCTTTCTCAGGAATAGGAGAGAGAGAGTTTCATTGGGGTGAAATTTTATTCTGGGGACTAATAGAAATTAGCTCAGGATGGATTTTGATTTCTGGAAAACTTTTGAGTTTGGAACAAGAATTGATTCAAGAAATCAGTTTAACAGTAGAAAAAATATTAGCATCAAAAGTTGAACTTCAAGGTTATTTAGTTATGTTTTATATTGGTACTTTTTTGATGTTCAGAGGTATAAATCATATTGTAACAACTGTATATAATAAAAAGGGAATTGATTATAATAAAAATTTGGTTTTTATCAAAAGAATATTAGTTCTAGATGGTACTGTAGATGTTTTATTTGGTTTACTTGTTAGTTTAACAATGTATCTAAATCAGAATGTATTTATATATATAATCTTTGGATATATTTTAATAACTTCAGTATTGACAATTCTATTTGGATTGGCTTCTAAATATTCTTCAAAACTAGAAAATGAGAAAATAGAGAATGAAAAAGAGACAACTTTAACTTAAAGTTGTCTCTTTTTTTAAAATAGTTATTTATTATTAATATTGAAATCATCAATTTTTTTATAAAGCATTATAGCGGCACTATTTAATAGTTTATCTTTTATAAAATCATTTGTTGGATTTTCAAAATAGTCTGTAGCAATTAATGTAGCTAATCCATGTCCAACAAACCAGCAATCTAAAAATAGTTCATATTTAAATTCTGTTGGAAGATTTTCAAATCTTTCATCTTTTTCCATTTCAACTCTCATTAAGTCTCTGAATTTTTTCAAAAGATTAGCATAAGAGTTATCTCTAAGAAATATTGATTTAAAAAGTTGTTTCTCCTCTTTAGCAAATCTGCAAAGTCCAATTCCACTATTGAGAAAAACCATATTTGTTTCAGGTCTTACAACATATTCTAAAAATATTTTTTTAGCTCTTTCAATAAGCTCCATTTTAAGTTCATCCATAGATGAATAACAGCTATAAATAGGAGCTGGCGAGCAATTTAGTGCCTTAGCTAAATTTCTTGCAGTTATTTCATCTAATCCATATTTTTCAAACATTTCGAAAGCTTTAGCGTGTATTTGCTCTCTTTTAAAAATTGCTTTTTTTGGCATGTGCCCTCCTAAAAATTAAAACTTCTTTACGAAGTTGACACCTATACTAGATATTTCTTTTTCATATTTTATATTTTCAACACTTCTAGAGTCGTAGAAATAGTGATTGAAGGCTACTGTCCACTCTGTTGTTTCATTTGGTTTATATTTAACACCAGTTCCAACCATAGATGAGTCTAAAGCATATTCAGTAGCAGCAAAACTTTTATCAGGTGCTCCAGTATCTGCATAGTTAAATCCAACAAGCCAAGCAAATTGACTATTTAACCAGTATTCAGAACCTAAAGAAATTTCCCAACCATTTTTGTAATCAACGTTCATTCCTTCAATTCTGTCCATAGTTGCAGATTCATTAAAGTAATAATTTCCACCGATGAATGTAGTCCATTCATTAGTTACTTTATATGAAGCTCCAAGAGCTGCTAAAGCTGGTAAATCTCTTCTAGTTTTTAATCCGTCTTTATATACAGGGTAT
>JBOFYP010000191.1:0-10171 GCA_051654725.1 Cetobacterium sp. | reverse complement strand
TGGAGCCAACAGAGAAAGAATTTCTAAGAATTCTGGGTTATTCATCTTTGCTCATCCTTTCTAAAAATTCTTCTAAATTTTTTAAATATATTATTTTTAATTTATAACTATTTTTTTCAATCTCTTTTCGATTAGTTTCAGGAACATAAACACCTTTAAATCCAAGTTTTTCTAGTTCTCTCAATCTTCTATCTATAAAGAATGCTTTTCTAATCTCACCCCTTAATCCTAGCTCTCCTATAGCTGCTATCTTTTGACTAATTGCAACATTTTTATATAAAGAAACTATAGATATAAGAGCACCTAAATCTGCTGCGGGGTCATTTATAGAAAGTCCACCAGGTATGTTTATAAATAAATCTTTCATCCCTAAATTTAATCCCATTCTTTTCTCTGCTATTGCAATTAAAATTTGCATTCTATTTCTATCAAAGCCTTGAACAATTCTTTTAGGAATACCAATTGTACATTCTGTTAATAAAGTTTGAATTTCTAATAAAAAAACTTTAGTTCCTTCTAAAACAGGTACAACCATACTACCTATATTTTTTTCATCTCTTTCACTTAAAAAGAATTCAGAAGAATTTTTCACTTCGTGAATTCCTGTGTCCTCCATACTAAAGACAGCTAACTCATTTGTTGAACCAAATCTATTTTTTAAACTTCTTAAAATTCTATAAAATAATCCCTCTTCTCCTTCGAAATGAAAAACAGCATCAACCATATGCTCTAACAATTTTGGTCCTGCAACTTTTCCATCTTTTGTAATATGTCCAACTATAAAAAATGAAACATCATTTTTTTTAGCTAGCTCTATTATTTTTAGAGTACACTCTTTTATTTGAGTCGGTGTTCCTGGTATTGAATCAACTTCTGAATTATACAATGTTTGAATAGAATCAACAATAACTATTTTAGGTTTTTTAGTAATTACATACTCATAAATAGTCTGTATATCTGTTTCTGACATTAAATATAAATTTGCTGAATTTATACCCAATCTTTCTCCTCTAGACTTAATTTGAGCTGGTGATTCTTCACCAGATACATATAAAACATCTCCATACTCTGTGTATTCTTTTGCTGTCTGTAATAGTAGTGTTGATTTTCCAATTCCTGGGTTACCAGTTATTAAAACAACTTCACCTTTAACCAAACCTCCACCTAAAAGTCTATCAAATTCTGAAATTTTAGTTTTATATCTAAAGTTTTTTTCTAATTGAATATTGGCAAAAGAAACTACTTTTTCTTGAATATTAACGAGTGATTTCGTAGATGATTTTATATTTTTTGCAGCTGCTGGAGATATCTCAATCTCTTCATCAAAAGTTCCCCATTCTCCACAATTTTCACATTTTCCCATCCACTTAATTGTTTTATATCCACACTCGCTACAAACATAAAAACTCTTTGCCTTTGCCATTCTTACTCCTCAAATCTTTTTTTTATCTTTTCAATCACGTAATCATCTAAATAATTATCTAACTTTCCATTATATAAAGCTAACTCTCTAACAATAGAAGAGCTTACATATAAATATTCTTTTGAAGATGGAATGAAAATAGTTTCTATCTCACCATCTGATATATCGTAATTTCCATATGCTAATGATAACTCATATTCATAATCCATTACAGCTCTGAGTCCTCTGATTATATATTTACAATTTTTTTCTTTCATATAATCTGCTAAAAGACCAGTGTGATCAACAACTTCAACATTATCTAAATTTTCTAAAACTTTTTGAACCATCTCTTTACGTTCATTTAAAGAAAACAATGTTTTTTTTGCACTATTATTTAGTACAGCTACAATCAATTTATCACACATTTTGCTAGCTCTTTTAATTATCTCGCTATGCCCTTTAGTTATAGGGTCAAATGTTCCTGAATATAAAGCTAATTTCATTTTAATTACCTAACTTTCTAATATTATTTCATAATCTTTTGAAATATTTCTATTTTTAGTAGTTACTTCTATTTTTTTACCTGATTTTTGTAAAAGAGCTTTTATAAAATCTAAGTATATTGAATCTATCTTCTCTTTAACAGATTCTTTTGTAATTATTTTTACACTCTTTATATCTTTTTCATCAACAATCTCTTTTAATTCCTTTATAATACTTTCTACAATAGCTCTACTACCCTTTATTTTTCCTGTTCCTCTACAAATTGGACACTCGTCTTGAAAATAGTAGCTCAATGGTTTCCCTAATCTTTTTCTTGTCATCTCTACCAATCCTAAATCAGTGAAATGTATTATATTAGTTTTGACTCTATCTTTAACTAAATTTTCTTCCAAAACTTTTAGAACCTTAGTTTTATCCTCTTCTACTTTCATATCAATAAAATCAATTATTATGATTCCACTTAAATTTCTTATACGAAGTTGTCTTGCTATCTCTTCAGCAGCTTCTATATTAGTTTTCACAACAGTTTCTTCTAAACTTAAACTACCTATGTTTTTACCTGTATTAACATCTATACTTACTAGTGCTTCTGTTTTTTCGATAACAATTGAACCACCACACTCTAAATATGTTGTTTCTTCTAAAGATTTTTCTATCTCTTTTTGAATATCATATTTTTCAAAAATCTCTTCTTTTTCTGAATATAACTTTATCTTTATTTTAGAATCGCCTTCTGTAAAAGCTATTATATAATCAATTATCTCCCAATAAACAGCTTCATTATCAACTATTATTTCATCAATATCATTTCCAATTATATCTCTAAGAACTTTGCTTACAATACCATTATCTTTATATAATAAATCACCTGTTTTAGAAGTTTTTATTTTAATTTCAACCTCTTCCCATTTTTTTATTAAATAAAGCAACTCTTTCTCAAAATGATGTAAACTTTTTCCCTCTGCAGCTGTTCTAATTATAACACCCATTCCGCCAGGAACTATTTCTGAAAATAATTTTTCTAATCTTTCACGTTCGACTTCATCTTTAATTTTTTTTGATATTGCTATATGGTTATTGTTTGGCATAAGCACCAAAAATTTTCCTGGAATTGTGTGATGAGTTGTGACTCTAGCACCCTTACTTCCTCTTGGGTCACTTAAAACTTGAAGAATTACATCATCACCAATTTTTAAAAGCTCATCTATTGGCTTCTGATTAGTAACTATACCTGTTAAATATTTTTCTTCAAAATCTCTTAAATCTTTTACATATAAAAATCCATTTTTCTCGAGACCTATATTTACAAATGCAGATTCCATACCTGGAAGTACATTGGCAACTTTCCCTTTATAGATGTTGCCATTTAAAGTACCTTCGCCCTCTCTTTCAATATGAATCTCCATAAGTTTTCCATCTTCTAAAACTGCTGCTCTTGTTTTGAAATTATTCGTATTTATTATTACTTGGTTCATCTATCTCTCCCCTAAGAACCTGTTTCCATGAGTAAATATTCTCATTCACTTTTATTAAATTTAAATCTAATGTATTATTAATTTTTATTTTCAAATTCTGACCGAATTTTTCTCTATTAATCTTATTTATACCTACAACTCTGGAAACATTCTTTTCATTTGTTTCTATTTCTAGCTTATTTTCAACTCTGAATATCTTCTCTAAAAAATCATAATATATATCTCCAACTACTAGTTCTCTAAAAGCTGGATGAAAAGGTCCCCCTAAAACATTTTCATTGTCATTTAAATCATCTGTTGGCTGTAATCCAACTCTAACAATATTTATATTATTATATTCTAAAAGAGCATATATTTTTTTACATCTTTGTACTGCCTCATCTAAAGTTAAAGGTCTATACTTACCCTCTTTAAACATATCGGCCATCTCAGTTTCCTTTATAACTAAAGTTGGATATATTCTTGCTATCTCTGGATTTAATTGAACAGTTTTTTTTGCACTTATATAGTCGCTTTCATCTGTTGAACCAGGTAATCCTAGCATAAGTTGTATTCCTAACTCTATTCCAGCTTCTTTTATTAATTTAGATGCTGTTGAAACTTTTTCAATTGGATAAAATCTATGTGTCTGTCTTAAAACTTCTTCATCTAAAGACTGAACTCCTAACTCTACAGTTGTAACTCTATATTTTTTAAGAATAGTAATTATCTCATCGTTTATATAATCAGGTCTAGTTGAAATTCTAATTCCATCAATCAAACCATTTTTTATATATTCATAAACTACAGATAAATATTCCTCTTGCAACTTTATAGAAATTCCTGTAAAAGTTCCACCAAAAAAAGCCACCTCTTTCTTGGATTTTTTTGGAAGAGTTTTTAAGTATGATTCAATTATATTTTTAATATCTTCTGTAGTAACATCCGTTTCTCTACCATTTATTTTTTTCTGATTACAAAAAACACAGTCATTTGGACACCCAAAATGACTAATGAAGATTGGAATGTTATAGTGTTTCATAAAGTTTTACTCCCAATTTTTTACAAATATCTTTTGCTGCTGATTGCTCGGCACTTTTTTTATTTTTTCCTTTTCCATAACCTTTTAAATTTTCATTTATAACTGCTTCAACTTCAAATATTTTTAAATGATCAGGACCCTCTTCTTTTACAATTCCATAAGCTGGTATAATTTTGTATTCTTTTTGGCTATACTCTTGTAATATAGTTTTAAAATCTAGTATATCCTCATTTTCATTTACATGTTCTATTGGATGTCTTAAATATTTCATCGCTATATCTTTTGTTGTTACAAAATCAGAATCTAAGTAAACAGCTCCTAAAATAGCTTCGAATACGTCACCTAATATTGAATTTCTTTCTCTACCACCCGTTAACTCTTCACCTTTACTAAGCATTAAATATTGCCCAAAATTAAGTGTTTTTGATATTTTTGCCAATACTGGCTCACTAACTACCATAGCTTTTAGTTTTGCTAAATCCCCTTCTAGAGCATTGGGATAAGTTTTATATAGATGCTCTGTAACAATAAGATCTAGAACTGCATCTCCTAGCAGTTCTAGTCTTTCATTGTTTAATTTTCTATATTTAGCGTGTTCATTTCCAAAAGATCTATGGATAAGTGCATTTTTTAATAGGTCTTTATTTTTAAAAACATAACCTATTTTATCTTCTAATTCTAGATATGGTCTTTTCACTTATCTCTCCTTTTACTACTTATATTTTCTCATAGCTATTACAGCGTTATGACCACCAAAACCTAATGAACTTGACATTCCAACCTCAATATCTCTTTTAACCATAACGTTTGGAGTATAGTTTAAATCTAAATTTTCATCAGGATTATCTAAGTTTATTGTTGGAGGTATTACTCCTTCAAATATAGATAAAGCTAAGATTACTCCTTCGATTCCTCCAGCAGCTCCTAATCCATGTCCTGTAGCTCCTTTAGTTGAAGATACATTCATTGAGTAAGCTGATTTTCCGAAAGCCTCTTTTATAGCTGCTGTTTCGTTTCTATCATTTGCTGGTGTTGAAGTTCCGTGAGCATTAATATACCCAACCTCTTCCTCTTTTATATTTCCTTCTTCCATAGCCATTTTGAAAGCTCTAACTGCTCCCTCACCACCTTCAGATGGTGAAGTTATATGATAAGCATCACAAGTTTCTCCATACCCTACTACTTCAGCATAAATTTTAGCTCCTCTAGCCTTTGCTGATTCTAACTCCTCTAAAATAACAACTCCTGCTCCCTCTCCCATTACAAATCCATCTCTATCTGCTGTAAATGGTCTTGAAGCTCTTTGTGGATCATCATTTCTTGTTGATAAAGCTTTCATATTTGCAAAAGCATTTATTGCAAATTTTGTAATACAAGCTTCTGTTCCACCTGCTATCATAGCATCTGTTTTTCCAGATTTAATCATTTCAAAAGAGTCACCTATAGAGTGTGTTCCTGCAGCACATGCTGTTACAACAGCTTTATTTGGACCTTTAGCACCAAAGTATATTCCAACATTTCCAGAAGCCATATTGTTTATCATAGCTGGAATTGTAAATGGAGATATTCTTCTAGCTCCTTTTTCTAACATTGTTCCATATTGCTCTTCGAAAACTTCTATTCCACCAATTCCTGAAGATACAATAGTTCCTACTTTAGTTGCATTATTTTCATCTATAACAAGACCTGAATCTTCTAATGCCATTTTTGTAGCGGCAATAGCAAATTGAGTATTTCTTGCTAATTTTTTCACTTCTTTCTTTTCGATTCCAAATTCAATTGGATCAAAATCAGTAACTTCTCCTGCTATTTTAACAGCACTTTCTGTTGTATCGAAAGATTTAATCTCCTTTATTCCACAATTTCCAGCTTTTATAGCATTCCAAGACTTTTCTGTCCCTGTTCCTAGTGAAGTTATTAAACCAACTCCTGTTACAACTACTCTTCTCATTATCACATTCACCTCATTGTTATTTTTCCAAAAAATATAACTAAAGGGGTACTTGCATACCCCTTTAAATTACTCTTACTTATTTCCTTCAATATAGTTTACAACGTCTTGTACAGTTTTGATTTTCTCAGCATCTGTATCAGGAATCTCTACTTCGAATTCCTCTTCGAAAGCCATTATTAATTCAACTGTATCTAATGAATCTGCTCCTAAATCCTCTACGAAGTTCGCCTCTAAAGTTACTTGATCAGCGTCTACTCCTAATTGCTCTACAACTATTTCAATTATTTTATCTAACATGTGTTTTCCTCCTGATTTATTTATTGTTTATATTTAATATATTAGCAAATTTAATATATTTTTTCAAGCTTTATAATGTTTTTGGATTATACTAAATCTGAAAGTTTTTCAATATTAATAACTTCTATCTCTTTATCTATTTTTTTGATTAATCCATTAAGTACTTTTCCTGGACCTATCTCATATATAGTACTAACTCCTGCTGCCTTTAAAGATGTTATTGTATCAACCCATTTTACAGGTCCAAAACTTTGTCTGTATAACTCATCTTTTAAATCTTCAACTTTTTTAATCTCAGTAGCTGTTGTATTCGCAATTAACGAGATTGATGAATCTTTGAAATCAAACTCTTCTAAAGCTATTTTTAGAATCTCTCCAGCTGGCTTCATTAAGCTAGAATGGAATGGTCCTGAAACTGGTAATTCAAGTGCTCTTCTTGCACCAGCATCTTTTAATGCTATACAAGCTTTTGCAATAGCTTCCTTTTCTCCTGCAATAACAGTTTGCTTTGGTTCATTAAAGTTTACTGCTTCAACTATACCTTCTACATCATTTAAAACTTCTACTATTTTATCAGATTCAAGACCTAATATAGCAGCCATACTTCCTGCTACCTCAGAAGAAACTTTACTCATAGCTTTTCCTCTTAAAGATGTTAACTTAACTGCATCTTGCATAGATAAAAATCCAGCTGATCCTATAGCAGCATATTCACCAACAGAATGACCTGCTACAAAATTTGGTGTGATTCCCTTTTCTCTTAATAACTTTTCTAAAACTAAACTCATAGCAACTATAGCTGGTTGAGTATTTTTTGTATCTTTTAGCTCTTCTTCGCTTCCTTCAAACATCACCTTTTTTAAATCGAAATCTAAAATAGAGAATATTTTATCGAATTCATTCTTAGCTAAATCGTGATTTTCATAAAGTTCTTTTCCCATTCCAACATATTGTGTACCTTGTCCTGGAAAAACAAAAGCTATCTTACTCATATGTACTCCTTTTTATAAATAACATGTGTTTTTTTAATATATCATATTATTATTATACTGTCAATTCCAATTTTAATAAGACCATTTTATTATCATTGAAGCATAAGTTAAACCTGCTCCAAATCCTGTTAAAGCAATTGTATCGCCTTTTTTCAATAGCCCTTTTTCTAAAGCTTCACCTAGTGCTAAACCGATTGATGCTGAAGAAGTATTTCCATATTTATTTAAATTTAAATAGAATTTATCCATAGGAATTTCCAATCTTTTTGAAGCTGCTTCTATTATTCTAACATTAGCTTGATGTGGGAATACCATATCTAAATCTTCTGCTTTTAGTCCTGCACTATTTAAAGCTTGTAAAGTTGCTTTTGGTAATGCTTTTACTGCAAATTTAAATACGTCTTGACCTTTCATTTGTAAGAAGTTTGATCTCTCATCTAAAACTTCTTGGCTTAAAGGTTTTCTCGTTCCTCCTGCTGGGGTTCTTAAAGCACCTTTAACGTCTGCTTCTGCTCCTAAGAATTGAGAAATTATTCCATATCCATCTTCTACTTCTGAAACAATTGCTGCTGCTGCTCCGTCACCGAATAAAACTGAAGTATTTCTATCTTGTAAATCTACACATTTAGATAATACTTCTGCTCCTATTACAAGAATATTTTTATTCATCCCAGAAGTTATCAATGCCTTTGCCATTGTCAATCCATAGACAAATCCACTACAAGCTGCATTTATATCTAGTGCTGCTGCATTTACAGCTCCTATCAACTCTTGAACTACACAAGCCGTACTTTGAATTGGATAATCTGGTGTTGTTGTAGCTACTAATATCATATCTATATCTTCTGCTGAAAGCCCTGCTGATTTTAATGCTAACTTTGCAGCTTCTGCTCCTAAGTCAGAAGTAGCTTCATTTTCATTTGCAAATCTTCTTTCTTCAATACCAGTTCTTGTTCTAATCCACTCATCTGTTGTATCTATAATTTTTTCAAAATCAAAATTTGTCATTACTTTTTCAGGAACATAAGTTCCTAATCCTATTATACCTACATTTTTAAGCTTCATTATTTCCTCCTTCGGCTTCTTTCATAACCTCTGTTAGTCTCTCTATAAATTTATCTTCAGCAAACTTATTGGCAACTTTCAATGCATTTTTTATTCCTTTTGCCGTTGAATTTCCATGAGCTTTTATTGAGATTCCATTTATCCCTAAAAATAGTGCTCCTCCATACTCTGAAGAATCCAATCTACTTTTCAATTTTTTTAAAATAGGCATTAATAAAAATGCTCCTATTTTACCTAAAAAGCTATTAGATATCTCCTCTTTTAAGATTGAGAATATAAATTTAGCTGTTCCCTCTGCTGTTTTTAAAACCATATTACCACTGAACCCATCAGTAACAACAACATCTACTTTACCATTCATCATTTCAGTACTCTCTATATTACCAATAAAATTTACATTTTTATTCTCTTTTAAAAGATTAAAAGATTCTCTTGTAATTTCATTTCCTTTTCCATCTTCTGTACCTATATTTAACAATCCTACTTTTGGATTTTTAACATTAAACATCTCTTCATAGTACAATGCTCCCATTGTAGCAAACTGATTTATAAACTCTGGTCTACAATCTGCATTTGCTCCAACATCCATTAAAACTATATCTCTATTTTTGCTAGGAAATACTGTAGTGATTGCTGGTCTTAAAACACCTTTCACTCTTCTTAACTTTAGTTGACTAGCACTTATTAAAGCTCCTGTATTTCCAGATGATACTGAAGCATCTGCAGCACCTGATTTTACTAGTTCTAAAGTTCTATTCATAGAAGAGTCTTTTTTACTACGAACAGCCACCATTGGATCATCATCCATCTCTATTATCTCTCTAGCATCAACTATCTCTATTCTATTCTTATCATATGTATATTTTTTTAATTCATTTTCTATTTTTTCTTTTTGTCCAACAAGGATAACAGTTATATCTTTAATTTCAGCTAAAGCTTCTACTGCTCCTTTTACTGGTTCAAGAGGGGCAAAATCTCCACCCATAGCATCTAAAGCGATTCTCATATCTTCTCCTCTATAACAATATATAATAACTATTATAGCATATTTTGAAAAATAAAAAAAAGCAAGATTTAACTATCCCGCTTTTTTTTATAAGATATTACTCTACTTCTGTAGCTAACACTTGCTTTCCGTTATAATCTCCACATGCAAGACAAATTCTGTGTGGTCTTCTTGGTGCTCCACATTTGTTACAAGTTGCTAGTGTTGACCCTTTTAATGCGTCGTGAGATCTTCTCATGTTCTTTTTAGCTTTTGAAGTTTTCTTCTTAGGTACTGCCATCTTAGTTTCCCTCCTAATACAATCATATTTAAATTTAAAGTTTTATGTCTAATAATTGCTGCCATCTTGGATCTACATCTTCTTTTGAGTATTTATCCACTTCAGAAGTATCTGAACACTCAGGAAGACATGTCTCGTATTGTGACAAATCAAGTATTATATATTCTCTTAC
>JBOFYP010000190.1:0-2428 GCA_051654725.1 Cetobacterium sp. | reverse complement strand
GCTTTATATGAAGCTTTAGATGATTTAGATGATGTAAATGATGTATATTCAAACTTTGATATATCAGATGAGTTATTAGAGCAACTGTAAAATATATAGATATAAAAAATAAGCTCTGTTCATTTGAACAGAGCTTATTTTTTAATTATATAAAACTTTAACGTTTAAAGCTCCAGTGTGAGAACCAATAGCTGTTCCAGGAACTAGTTTTGCATTAAATGTAAATGCCATTTCACCATTTGCATCTAGCTGAGGTTGAAAAAGAGTTCCAGAAGTAACATTTTTTTCTTCTAACCACATAGGAATACTAGAAGAGTTATCGTGATTATTTAAATCAATTTTATTATAATTATTTAAACTTTGATTATTGATTGTGAAATTGATTTTTTGTCCAGGTGTACCTATAACTTTAAACTCTTTGTTATTAGCAAAAGTTGTTACATTTTGAGCAACAAGACCAAAGTCGATATCTCCATTATTTGTAACTGTTAAAGGTTTAACAATAACAGCATTAATATTCATAGTATTTTCATTGGCAAAAACAACAGTACTTAAAATAGAACTTAAAAGTATTAATATTTTTTTCATTTATCCTCCCAAATTATAAACTAATATTTATTTTTATTGATATTGAACTCTAGCTACAATTGTCCCTTTATAATCTCCAGTAACAGTATCTGTAGTAGGATTAACAGAACCAGTGATATCTATAACAAAATTACCTGAACCATCTAATGTTAATGCTTGTTTCTGTTTAGAAAGTCCTTTAAAAGATATAGGTAAACCAGTTTTAGTTACTTCATTAGATAAAAATTCTGGAATATCAGCTGTAATATCAACTTTAGCTCCAGGTTCTCCAGCAAGAGTATAAGTACCAATAGCATCAGCTTTTGCTCCTTGAATAATAGTTCCAAATGTCATATCTGTAGATTTGATAGTAAGTGGTCTAATAACGGTTGCAGTAATATTCATTTCTGATTCTTTTTCTTGGTTTCCAACAATAGCTCCGAAAGCAGATACTGTTAAAGCTAATGATAAAAGTATTAATATTTTTTTCAATTTAATTCCTCCCGTTTTATAAAAAAATTTTAAAATAAAAAAGCCAGTTGCTTTAATAACCGAAATGGTTACTAGCAACTGGCTGTCATTTTAAAGACCCTATAGTTTTGCGTCATAGAGTTTCCTCTACTTTGCCATATTTATTTATACCATAATAATATATTAAAAAATAAAAAAAGTCAAATAAAAAGTGTGCTATAATAAAAAAAAGGTGGTGATTATTATTTATAAAGAGATTTATAAAAGCATTGAACTATTAAACTTAAAAATATTTTCTAAATTTACTCGTTTAAAATTAGAAAAACTAAATATAAAATGTTTAAATGATTTAATCTATTATTTTCCAAGAACTTATGATGATAGAACAAATTTAAAAAAAATATTTGAACTTCGTGGTGATGAATATGTTGTTTTAAAAGGAGTTATAATGAATATATCATCTCCACCAACTAAAACAGGTATGAGTATGGTAAAGGCCTCAATAAATGATGGGACAGGATTGTTAGAAGCGGTTTGGTTTCAAAGACCATATTTGAAAAAAAGTTTAAAGATGGGTGAAGAGTATATCTTTATAGGGAAAATAAAACAAGGTTATACATTCCAGATGATAAATCCTGAGTTTAAACTATATAAAGGGCAGGAAAACAGGGGGGAGACACTACCTATTTATAGTTCTACAAAAGAGTTAACACAAAACAATTTAAGAAAAATCTTAAAAGTAGCTTTGGATAATTTTTTAGATTTATTTGAAGAGAATATTCCAGAAGATGTTCTCAAAAAATATGATTTGATGGACAGAAAAGCTGCACTTTTAGAGATTCATTTTCCAACTAATCCTAGAAATTTAGAATCAGCAAAAAGACGATTTGCAGTTGAAGAGTTACTCGTATTAGAGATGGGAATTTTGCAAAAACGTTTTGAAGTTGATATGAACAACAACGGACTATATAAAATTGATGGAAAAAAAGAGATTGTTTCAAAATATTTACAAGATTTAGAATTTAGTTTAACTCGTGCTCAAAAAAGAGTTATAACTGAAATTTACAAAGGATTAAATGCAGGTAAGATTGTAAACTATCTAATTCAAGGTGACGTTGGAAGTGGTAAAACAGTAGTAGCTGTTTTGTTACTATTATATATAGTAGAAAATGGTTACCAAGGAGTTTTAATGGCTCCAACAGAGATATTGGCAACACAGCACTATCTCTCTGTCTATGAAACATTAGGAAGTTTAGGTATAAGAGTGGAACTTTTAACTGGAAGTGTAAAAGGTAAAAAAAGAGAGGAGATGCTCGAAAAATTAAAATCTGGAGAGATAGATATTGTGATTGGAACACATGCAATCATAGAAGAGAGTGTCCAATTTCAC
>JBOFYP010000189.1:0-15518 GCA_051654725.1 Cetobacterium sp. | reverse complement strand
TCATATCTGGATGTCCTTGTAAAGGTGATCCATAAGCTCTTAAAGTATCTAAAAGTGCTCTATCGAAATATCCTCTTTCAGCTAAAGCTGAATAAAGAACTGGAGCTGCATGTCCTTTTGATAATACAAATCTATCTCTTCCCTCCATTTTAGGGTTTTTAGGATCTATATTCATCTCTGAAAAATATAATGCTGTAACGATATCCGCGGCTGATAATGACCCTCCTGGATGTCCTGATTTTGATTTACATATCATTTGAACAATGTCTTTTCTTATCTCGACTGCTTTTTCTTCTACAAGCTTTAAATCTCTAACTTTCATTTTCCTCTCCCTTAGAATTCATTCTTTATTTAGTTTTTCCATATTCTACTATCTCATCAGCTAAAACCCACTTAACAGGTATTGGATAATTATCCTCTATTTTTTCTCCTCTTATTTTTTTATCTAAAACTTGAATAAGAGTTCTTCCTATAGCTGAAGAATCTTGATCTACTATACCTCTTATATATCCACCTTTTATTCCGTTTTCCCAAGTTGGAGTATAATCAAATCCAAAATGATGAACTTTTTCTGCTACACCTTGAGTTTTAATAGCCTCTATAACTCCAGTATCTGGTCCTTCTGATCCTAAAGAAAATACAGCTACCATATCTGGATTAGCAGTTATTTGTCCTTCTAGCTGTCTTTTAGATTCTGCTGCTTGATCTTGGTCTTGAATACCTTCAAGCCATGTAAAGTTTTTAGAATCAACACCCATAATTTGATTAAATCCTTCTTTTATCCCTTCCATTCTATAAACCATTGTTGTTTGAGTTAAATTTGTTGCTACAAGTGCAACTTTACCACTGCTAACATTTTTCTCTTTTAAAAATTCAGCACCCTTTTTACCTAAATCTACTCCAGCTAATTTATTATCAGTTCCAACATAAGCAACTCTATTCGCTTTTGTTTTAATATCAGCATCAAATGTAACAACTGGTATTTTTTCTTCAAAAGCTTCTTTTACTTTTCTATCAAACATATCAGGATCCATAGGAGCCACAGCTATTCCAGCCGCTTCCTCATCTATTCCCTCTTGAATAAATCCTAAATGCTTTTCATTTTTTTGTGCATCAGATGGAGATGATGTTCTAATTACTAATTCATAACCTAATTTTTCAGCTTCTAATTTTGCAGCATCTTGCATAGGCTGCCAATATGAACCAACGTCAACTATTGGAATATAATAAATCTTTTTCTTTGTTGCTGCATTTGCCTCATCACCGAATACTCCACCTAATAATCCAACTGATACTAAAGATAAAAATACTGATTTTCTGTTCATTTAATCCTCCTCCTAGAGTTTTATTATTTTTTAAACTTAACTATCTCTTTATAAGCTTCTTTAGGTTCATAGTTTTTATCAAATAAAAGTGGCCAATTTTTCCTACCGAAAACTGGGAAGTTATTCAACCAAGTATGGTCATCAGCTATTCCCCACATTGTTATTCCTGTTACTTTACCTTTATATTTTCTTCCTAATTCAAATATATCCCCATAAACTTTTGCTTGTTTTTTCAACATACTTTCTGTAGGTTCTTTATGAGTCTTACTCTGATCGCTAAAAGTATAGAAAGAAACATCTAATTCTGTAATTTGAAACTCTAATCCTAAATCAGTAAACATTTTTATAGAGTTTTCTAGTTCATCTTTACTAAATTCTGGTATAGTGAAATGCCCTTGCTCTCCTACGCCGTCTATAGGTGCTCCAAGTGCTTGTAATCTTTTAATCATTTTTACTGTTTTTTCTCTTTTAGATGGTACAGTCAAAGAGTAATCATTATAAAATAATAATGCTTTTGGATCTGCTTCTTTAGCTATTTTAAAAGCATAAGTTAATAACTCTTCAAACTCTTCATCAGTTTTAACAGCTTGTCTCCAACCACTAGCATTTTTAGGATTTTCATCATTATTTCTATATAACTCTCCATCTTTATCCGAAATGACCTCATTAACAACATCCCAAGCATATATATCACCTTTAAATTCTTTCACAACAGTTTGAATATGAACTTTTAATCTATCTTTTACTTTTTCTAATGATGCTTTTTCACCCTTATCATTTTTGAAAACCCATTCTGGAACTTGTGAATGCCACATTAAAGTATGACCTCTAAATTTTGTTATTCCTTTTGTTTTTGTATAATCAACAATTGATCTTGCTCTTTTAAAATTAAATTTCCCCTCTTCCTCTTGAACACTTTCCCATTTCAATGCATTTTCATGAACTCCAGAACTAAATTCATTATATATATAATCTGGGTAATATTTATAATTTGTATAACTAAATGCTGCACCTATTGGAAAGTAATCTTTATAAGTATCTTTTAATGTATTTTGTCCAAATAAAATTGTTGAACATAAAAATAATCCCGATATTATTTTTTTCACTCTCCCCTCCTAAAGTTAAATTTTATTTTTTCTGATATAATCAACAACAATTGCAACAACTATTATAAATCCTGTTACAGCTTGCTGTATAAACGAATTTATACCTAAAATTGCCAATCCATTTTTGAATACCTCTATTGTAAACAAACCAACTAAAGCTCCACCTATTGTTCCTGTTCCCCCTCCAAATTGAGTTCCACCTATTATTGCTCCTGCTAATGCAAATAAATCCATACCATTTGCTTCATTTGGTGCTCCTACATTTAAAGTTGACATTAATAGTATACCTGCTATAGCTGCTAAAGTTCCTTCTAATGCATAAACAGATAAAAAATGTTTATTTACATTTATTCCTGATAACCTTGCAGCTTCTCTATTTGATCCAACAGCATAACAAGTTCTACCAAATCTAGTTTTTTTCATTAACAAAACACCTAAAACAGCTATTATTATAAAACAAAGGGTATTTGTATAGATATACTTTATACCTGTTTTTGTATTTGATAATGCATAAAACCAATCTGGTAAACCTTTAATATATGTACCATTTGTTAAAAACAAAACTAAACCTCTTATCATCAAACTTGTTCCTAAAGTTACTATAAATGCTTCGAGTTTAAATTTAGTTATTAAAACCCCATTTAATATCCCAAATCCAGCTCCACACAGCAATCCTATAACAAGAACAACAGGTATGCTGTAGCCTTGTGAAGCAAAATATGCTGCTGTTGTTCCAGAGAATGCAACTATTGATCCCATTGATAAATCTACTCCACCTGTAATTAGCAACATACATAATGCCACTGTTAAAATCCCTAAAGTTGGAATTTGTCTTGCAAAGTTAGAAATATTAGCTTTTCCTAAAAATACTGGTGTATAAAAAGAGAAAAATATTATCAATGCAATTAAAACAAAGTATACTGAATATTTTAAAAGATATTCTTTTATTTTATTTTGTTTAAATATTTGAACTGGCTCTTCTATTTTTTCTCTTGTATCTCCTTGTATAACTCCGCTATCTAAAATCATTTCTGCTGAATCTTTTCTTTCCATTTATACCACTCTCCTTGTAGCTAATTTCATTATCTCTTCTTGATTTATATTATTTTTATTTAAGCACCCTGTTATTTCACCTTCACACATAACATATATTCTATCACTCATTCCAATCAATTCTGGCAACTCTGAAGATATTATTATTACAGATTTTCCATTTTTAACTAGATTATTCATGATATTATAAATTTCTGTTTTTGCACCAATATCAATACCTTTTGTAGGTTCATCAAATATAAATATATCAGAATCTGTATTTAACCATTTTCCTAATACAACTTTTTGTTGATTTCCTCCTGATAAATTCTTAACAACTTCTTTTGTTGTTGTTGTTTTTATTCTTAAATCATTTTTATATTTAATTGCAATATTTTGATTATTTTGAAAGTTTATTAAAAAAGAACTCATTTTAGCTATATTTATATTTTCTTCAATTGATAAATTTAACATTAAACCTTGCTTTTTTCTATCTTCTGTTATTAAGCAAATTTTGCTTTTAATAGCATTTTCAGGACTTTTAATATCTATTTTTTTATTATTTAGATACATTTCACCTGTTTTTTTTCTATCTGCTCCAAATATTAATCTCATCAATTCTGTTCTTCCAGCTCCAACTAAACCACCAAATCCTAATATTTCAGAATGTTTCAAATCAAAACTAGCAGCTTTAACCTTTCCATAATAATCAGAAAAATTATCAACTTTCAATACAGTTTCTCCAATATTTCCTACTATTTTAGGAAATAAATTTGTAATTTCTCTTCCAACCATCAATTTAATCATTTCATCTTTTGATGTATTTTTCATATCAACAGTTCCAACATAGCAACCGTCTCTTAAAATTGTAGCTTTATCACAAATTTGGAATACCTCTTTAAATCTATGAGATATATAAATTTGAGCAACTCCTTCACTTTTTAATTTTTTCATAATTTGAAATAATTTTTGAACATCTTCATCTGAAAGAGATGTTGAAGGCTCATCAAAAATAAGGATTTTACAATTTAAACTTATAGCTTTAGCAATTTCAACCATCTGCTTTTTCCCTGTTGATAAATTTTGAACTTTTTCTTTAGATGAAATATCACATCCTAATTTTTTCAAAATTGCATCACTTTCTGTATATAACTTATTGAAATCAACATTTTTAAATATTCCTTTTTTTAGAGGCAGTCTCCCTATAAAGATATTTTCTGCCACACTAATTGATTCAGCTAAATTTAACTCTTGATGAACAAATCCTATTCCAATTTCTTTTGCTATTTCAGGATTTAATTCACTGTATTCTTTTCCAGAAACTGTTATTTTTCCTGAAGTAGGTTTATGAACTCCACCTAATATTTTCATAAGAGTTGATTTTCCAGCTCCGTTTTCTCCCATAAGACCGAGTATCTCTCCTGAATTTAATTCAAGCTCAACACCTTTCAAAGCATATACTCCAGGAAATTTTTTATGAATATTTTCCATCTTCAATATTTTTTCCACTTCAATCCTCCTCTGAGTTTTTAAAATGATTTTACTTAACGATAAAAATATACTATTTTTTATTTTAAAAGTCAAATTTTTTATCAAAATGTTTTATTTTATTTTTTTAAAATCAATATTAGAACATAATTTTATTTTGTTGTTATTATTATTATTATTTTTACAATAACTATTAAAATGATTTTAATTTTTTAATTTTAGTATTGACTTTTATTTTTTTTAGTTTTATAATTGCATACATAAAGTCAATTATAAAACTATTTTAACTATAACAAAACAATAACGGAGGTTTATAATGCAAAATCCAATTTTAACAGGTTTTAATCCAGATCCATCTATTTGTAGAAAAGATAATGATTACTATATTGCCACTTCAACTTTTGAATGGTTTCCAGGCGTACAAATATTCCACTCTAAAGATTTAGTTAATTGGACTTTAGCTAAAAGGCCTCTTGAAAGAGTATCGCAACTAGATATGAAAGGAAATCCTAACTCTTGTGGTATTTGGGCACCTTGTCTTTCTTATAGTAACAACAAATTCTGGCTAATATATACTGATGTTAAATCTTTTGATGGATACACTAAAGATTCTCATAACTATCTTGTTACTTGTGACACGATTGATGGTGAATGGAGTGAACCAATCTATTTAAATAGTTCTGGATTTGATCCATCTCTTTTCCACGATGATGATGGAAAGCAATATTTCATGAATATGGTTTGGGATCATAGAAGCTCTTACTACTGCCATAATCAATTTGCTGGTATACTTCTTCAAGAGTATAATCACAAAGAAAATAAACTTGTCGGTAAAATTGAAAATATTTTCAAAGGTTCAAGTATCAAGTTAACTGAAGCACCACATATTTATAAAAAAAATGGGTATTATTACCTTATGACAGCTGAAGGTGGAACTATGTATGAGCATGCTGTTACTGTTGCACGTTCTAAAAACATTTGGGGTCCTTATGAAATCCACCCTCAAAATCCAATTTTAACAACTGTTCATTCTCCTGAAAATTATCTACAAAAATCAGGACATGCTAGTATGGTTGATACTCCAGATGGTAAATACTATTTAGTGCATTTAACTGGAAGACCCCTTACAGAAAGAGGTAACTGTCCACTAGGTAGAGAAACTGCTATTCAAGAGATTTATTGGGAAAATGATTGGCCATATGTTGTGAATGGTAAAATAGCAAGTTCAACTGTTAAATCACTAGAGCATATAGAGCAAAATATTGACAACAGCCATTTTGAAGATTTTAATGAATCAGAATTGAATATCAATTTCCAAGCACTTAGAATACCTTTAGACAAAGAGATTCTTTCACTGAACGAGAAAAAAGGTCATTTAAGACTTTTCGGAAGAGAGTCATTTAAATCTTTACATACACAGGCTACAGTTGCTAGAAGATGGCAAAATTTTGTCTTCACTGCTAAAACATCAATAGAATTTAATCCAATTAGTTTCCAACAAATGGCTGGTATGGTTAATTATTACAATACAAATAACTGGTATTACCTATACATTACATATAACGAAGAGATTAAAAGTAGGGTTATCGAAGTAGCATCTTCAATTAGTGGTGACGTAAAATTCAATACTTTCGGGGCTAATGTTTGTATCCCTGAAAATGTATCTAAAATATACTTAAAGTGTGATGTTAATTATAAAAAAATTGAATATTTCTATTCTTTAGACAATATATCTTGGATTAAAATTGGACCAACTCTTGATTCTAATGTTCTTTCAGATGATTATATTGCCAAAACATCTAAAGATGGTTTCTTTACTGGAGCTTTCGTTGGAATGAATTGCCAGGATATGACTGGTCAAAGATTACATGCTGACTTTGATTTCTTTGAATACTCTGAAAAACATTAATTATATATAGACTAAAAAAGGAACTCTGGTTAGAGTTCCTTTTTTACTAAATTAAAATATTCTGATACAGGAATTAATGCAGCTCCTAATGAACTAGATTTATGATTTAAACTTGAAAAAATTAAATTCAAATCATATTCTTTTAAATATTCATTTTTTTGAACCTCTTCAACTATCTCATCTTTATATTTTTCAATATATTTAGATATTTTTCCACTAATTAAAATGTTCTGAATATCAAATGAGAATATAATGTTTTTTAAACCTATACTGAAAAATTTTATGTAGTCTTCTATAAAATCTGATTTTTGCTCTTTATCAAACAGAATCTCCATTTCTGAGTTTTCTATTTTTTTCAACTCATCATCAATACCCCCTTCAGACACATAAAGCTCCCAACACCCTCTATTTCCACATTTACACAATTTACCTTTATAATCAATACTAACATGGCCAATCTCTCCACTCAACTTTTTATTTCCTCTATGTAATTTATCATTCAAATAAACTCCAGCTCCCATTCCGCTTCCCATAGATATAACCGCAAAGTTTTCATATTCTTGACTTTTCCCTATTATTTTCTCACTATAAATACAAGCATTTGCATCATTTTCTAAATATATATTCGAGTTAAATTTTTTGAATACTATTCCTAAATCTACATTTTTAAACTTCAAATTTACTGAATTAGTAACAACCAGTTTTTGGTCATCCACTATTCCAGGAAAAGATATACCTATTCCTAAAATTTTTTTCAACATAACTTCATCAATCGAGTTATAAAATTCTGAAAATAGTTCCTCTATATCTTTTAAAATATTTTTGTTTTCATATGACATATTTAAAATTGTACTTTCTTTTTTTATAACTCCAAAAATATCTATTAGAATAAAACTTATCTTATTCAACTCTATATGAATACCTACAGAATAAAATTTATTAGAATTTAAAGAAAATGTTGAAGATGCTCTTCCAGTTGATATCAATTCTTTTTCTCCAATAAGTATAAGCCCCTCTTCTATAAAATCATCAACCAATCTTTTAGACGTTGGATATGTTAACCCTAAATTTTTACTGACCATAGAAATATTAAATCTATTATTTTTATAAATAAAATTTAAAAATTCTAGATCATTTCTTTTTTTTTGATCTATTTGATACATTTAATCCCCCTTTTTATTTTTTTATTTTTTCCTAATATTTATTGTAACCCACCAATGCTTTATTGTCAAATTTTAAAATGATTTTTATTTTAAAAAGTATAAAAAAAATATTTAAAGTGAACATTTTCAGTGTTTTTTGTTTTATTTTATAAAAAAAATAAAAAAAATTGACATTATTAAAAAAAAGAACTATAATTATCTTGTGAAGTTAAAATGATTTTAATTAATAAAAAATAGATTTACGGAGGGGTAAAATGGAATTTTTTAAAACTATCAATAAGATTAATTATGAAGGTACAAAAACTAAAAACTTATTAGCTTTCGCTCATTACAATCCAGAAGAAATTGTTTTAGGAAAGAAAATGAAGGACCATTTAAAATTCTCAATGTCTTACTGGCATACTTTAACTGGTGAGGGTAACGATCCATTTGGAGACGGTACAATGATTAGAGACTGGAATGGTTACACTCCTATGGACAAAGCTAAAGCTAGAGTTAAAGCTGGATTTGAATTTATGGAAAAATTAGGGCTTGAATATTTCTGTTTCCATGATAAAGATATTGCTCCTGAAGCTGACACTTTAGAAGGATACCAAAAAAACCTTGATGAAATTGTTGATTTAATTGAAATTGAAATGAAAAGAACTGGAATCAAACTTTTATGGGGAACTTCAAATATGTTTAGTCACCCTAGATTTATGCATGGAGCTGCTACTAGTTGTAATGCAGATGTATTTGCTTATGCTGCTGCTCAAACTAAAAAAGCTATGGAAATAACTAAAAGATTAAATGGTGAAGGTTATGTTTTCTGGGGTGGTAGAGAAGGTTACGAATCTTTATTGAATACAGATATGGGTCTTGAGTTAGATAATTTAGGTAGATTCTTACAAATGGCTGTAGATTATGCTGAAAAAATCAACTTTAAAGGACAATTCTTCATCGAACCTAAGCCAAAAGAGCCTACAAAACACCAGTACGATTTCGACACTGCAACTGTTTTAGGATTCTTAAGAAAATATAATTTAGAAAAACATTTTAAAATGAATATAGAGGCTAACCATGCTACTCTTGCTGGACATACTTTCCAACATGAGCTTCATGTAGCTAGAACAAATGGTGTTTTCGGAAGTGTTGATGCTAACCAAGGAGATTTAATGTTAGGATGGGATACTGACCAATTCCCTACAAATGTTTATGATGCTACTCTTGCTATGTATGAAACTCTTCTTGCTGGTGGATTTACAGAAGGTGGATTAAACTTTGACTCTAAAACTAGAAGAGGATCTTTCCATGTAGATGATTTATTCTATTCTTATATCGCTGGTATGGATACATTTGCTAAAGGATTAAAAGTTGCTGCTAAATTAATCGAAGATAATGTTTTCGAAGAATTTAAAGATAATAGATATAAATCTTATACAGATGGTATCGGAAAAGATATCATTGAGGGAAAAGTTGGATTTGAAGAGTTATCTTCTTATGCATTCAAAAATGGCGTACAATCTAATGAATCTGGAAGACAAGAGATGTTAGAGAATACTTTAAATAGATATATCTACGAATAAGAGGTAATGATATGTATATAGGAATAGATTTAGGAACATCAGCAGTTAAATTACTGCTGATGGATTCTACAGGAAAAGTTATAAAAACAGTTTCTAAAGAGTATCCATTATTATTTCCAGAAGAAAACTGGATTGAACAAAACCCAGATGAATGGATTGAAAAATCATTTGAAGCTATAAAAGAGTTTTCAAATGAAGAGAAATCCTCTGTTAAAGGAATTAGTTTTAGTGGACAAATGCATGGTTCAGTTTTTTTAAACTCAGAAGATAAAGTTATTAGACCTGCTCTGCTTTGGTGTGACCAAAGAACTGTTGAAGAGTGTAATTACTTAAATAATAAGTTTGGTAAACATTTAATTGAACTTACAGGAAACATTGCTTTAACTGGATTCACAGCACCTAAAATTCTTTGGTTAAAAAATAATGAACCAGAAAACTTTAAGTTTATAAAAAAAATTATGCTTCCTAAAGATTATTTAGCATTCAAACTTAGTGGAGTTTTCTCTACAGATGTATCTGATGCTTCTGGAACTTTACTTTTAAATGTTAAAGATAGAACATGGTCTAAAGAAATTTTAAATGAAATTGGAATAACAGAAAATGAACTTCCTCAACTTTTTGAATCGTACGAAGTTGTTGGAACTATTCTGCCTAACATTGCAAAAGACCTTGGACTTAAAAATGATGTTAAAATCGTTGCTGGTGGTGGAGACCAAGCTGTTGGAGCTACTGGTGTAGGTGTTGTAGAAGATGGTATTCTTTCAGTGGCATTAGGAACTTCAGGTGTTGTATTTGCAAATAGTTCAAGCTATTCTGTTGACGAAAATGCTCGTTTACATTCTTTCTGCCATGCAAATGGTGGTTATCACCAAATGGGAGTTATGCTTTCAGCTGCGGGGTCTTTAAAATGGTTAACTGAAAATATTTACAACTCTAATGATTATGCTACTATTGTAGAAAAAGAAGCTACAAAAGCTAAATTAGACGACAATTTATTTTTCTTACCATATTTAACTGGTGAAAGAACACCTCATAATGATCCTGATGCTAGAGGCTCTTTTATCGGATTAAATATTCAACATTCACGTCAAGATTTAACACGTGCTGTTATAGAAGGAATAAACTTCGGTTTAAGAGATTCATTAGAAATTATAAAAGATATGAATATTCCTACATCTATTGTTAGAGTTAGTGGTGGCGGAGCTAAAAGTGATTTCTGGAAACAGATGATTGCTGATATCTTTGATTCAACAGTTCAAACTGTTAATTCAACAGAAGGTCCTGCTTTCGGAGCTGCTATTCTTGCCTCTGTAGGAGATGGCTTATTCTCTTCAGTTGATGAAGCTTGTAAGAAATTAATAAAAGTTGTAGATTATAAAGAACCAAATAAAGATAATGTAGATTTTTATAATAAAAAATACTTAAACTTTAAAAAGCTTTATCCTCTACTTAAAACCCTAAATAATTAAAAAATAAAGTAGCAAATTATAATTTGCTACTTTATTTTTTATATGTTTAAATATTTTTGTTGACAAAGGATTGTTACTGTGGTAATATATAGAAGTTAAGTATCGCGGGATAGAGCAGTTGGCAGCTCGTCGGGCTCATAATCCGAAGGTCGTTGGTTCGAATCCAGCTCCCGCCACCAATTTGAAATTATAAACTGTCTAAATGGCAGTTTTTTTTATTTTTTGTTAACTTTTATTGGACATTTTTTGTATAATGGTGTATATTTGTAAAGTATTGATTAATATCACAGATTAATACTTAAAATACGTACTAATAGAGGAGAACATCATGAAAAAATTAACACTTATGCTTGGAGCTTTAGTTCTTGTAAGCTCAATAACATATTCAAAAGAAGTTGTAGCACCAGTTGCTGAAATTTCTAAAGAGGTTATTGCAGAACCTACTATCGTAGAGGAAGTAATTGCTGTACCTGTAGTAGTAGCAGCTCCTGCTTACAACATCTATGCTAAAGCTGGATTAGATGTATGGTCAGAATATGATACATATAGATTTAATGGAATTGGACAAAATGATAAAGATACAGATAACTTTGGATTTGAATTAGCTTTAGAAGCTACTAAAAATATAACAGACAACTTTGAATTAGGTTTAGGAGCAGCTTACCAAAATCATGCTGAACCTAAATCAAATAAGTCTTTTGGTCCTCTTGGAGCAATAGAAATTAATTCAGAAATGCCTAAATATGATTCTGTACCAGTATATGCTGTTGCAAAATATAACTTCAATATTGATTCAGCTTTCAAGCCATACTTAAAAGCTAACTTAGGTTACTCTTTCAACTTTGAAGATGGAGATGCTAAAGATACTTTTACTGGTTTTTTAGGTAATTCTATAGAAGCAAAATACTCAACTAACGTAAAGAACGGATTATACTACGGAGCTGGAGTTGGAGTTGAATATAACAACTTCTTTACAGATGTAATGTACTCAGTTAACGAAGCTAAAGCAACTTTAAAAGATGAAGATGGAGAATCTTTAGGTAAAAAATCTTTCGATTACTCTAGAGTTACTTTAGGATTTGGATATAAATTTAACTTCTAATCAAAAAGAGCATACTATTTTAAAATGGACCCTATAGGATGGACACGTAAAAAAAGCGAGTCTATCTTGTAAAATGGACCCTATAGGATGGACACGTAAAAAAAGCGAGTCTATCTTGTAGGGTCTTTTTTTTGTATAATAATATTTAAGAGGTGATTTTTATGAGTAAAATAAAATTTACAAAAAACCAAATTGAACAGTTATCTAAAAATAAATATGTTATTAGAGTAAGCGAAAAGGCAATAACATACTCTAATGAGTTTAAAATACATTTTATTGCAGAGTATGAGAAAGGAAAAAGTTCTAGACAAATTTTTGAAGAGGCAAGTTTTGATGTTGATGTCATTGGAATATATCGTGTTGATTGCGCTAGTAATCGTTGGAGAAGTTCATACAATAAGCATGGTATTTTAGGACTTGATGACACTCGAAAGAATAACAGCGGGCGACCTCTTCAGCGTGAGTTAACCAAAGATGAAATCATCTCTAGAAAAAATGCTGAAATTGAATTTCTAAAAGCAGAAGTTGAACTATTAAAAAAGTTAGAGCTGCAAGAAAGGCTGGTGATAAACGGTAAAATTGCAGCTTCGAAAATATTTAAATTAATTGAATCTATTGTTCAAAAACTAGTTGGACAAAATGTGATAAAATATTTATGTTCTTTAGCCGATGTTTCACGTTCTGGATATTATCGATATTTAAATTCAAAAGATATTCAAGAAAGTAGGGAATTAGATGACGAACTCGTTAAAAATGATATATTAAAAGCTTTTAAATTTAAAGGCTATAAGAAAGGGTCTCGTTCAATAAAGATGACGCTTCAGAATACGTTTGGAGTTAATTACAATAGAAAACGTATTCAAAGAATTATGAGAAAATATAGAATAATATGCCCCATTAGAAAAGCTAATCCATATAAACGTATAGCCAAAGCTAATAAAGAGCATAGTGTTGTTCCTAATTTATTAAATAGAGAATTTAAACAAAATATTCCAGGAAAAGTGTTACTAACAGATATAACTTATTTGCCATATTCGAATTCTAATATGGCTTATTTGTCGACCATAAAAGATTCTTCTACTAACGAAATTCTAGCATATAAAGTATCAGATAAAATTACTATAGATATTGCGCTAGACACTATTAAGAATTTAGTATCCAATACTGAAGTAACGCTATCAAAAGATGCCTTTGTTCATTCTGATCAAGGGAGTCACTATACAAGTCCAAAGTTTCAAAAGTTACTTAAATCTTTAAATATCGGTCAATCGATGTCAAGACGTGGTAATTGTTGGGATAATGCTCCTCAAGAATCATTTTTTGGGCACATGAAAGATGAAGTTCCATATAGAACTTGTCAAACTTTATCTGAATTAGAAAAGATTATTGAAAACTACATTGATTATTACAATAATTATCGTTGCCAATGGAATCTAAAAAAGCTGACTCCTGTACAATACAAGAATCAGCTTTTAAATATTTAACTTTCTTTTTTAAAATGTCCTTGACATAGGGTCCACTTTACCTTCATGACCTATCTCTTTATTGCTTGATTTTGAATTCTCTTCTAAACTTAGAAGCATAAATTCAATATTTTCTTGAGGCTCTGGACTTAAAAGTTCATAAGAGATTCCTATCTCTTTTGGTGTTTTTATAATTTTTCTCTCTCCAGCTCTTACAACAACACTTTTCTTTTTCTCGTCTCCTAAGAAAAATTTATAAAGAGGTATCTCTAGAGCTGCTGCTATATTTTTAATTGTATTTATAGATGGATTTGTTACTCCTTTTTCAATTTGCCCCAAAAGAGCTGAAGTACTACCTATCATCTCTGATAACTCTTTTATTTTTAATTTTTTTTCTGTTCTAAATTGCTTTATTTTCAACCCTAAATTTATCTCTTCCAACTCTTACACTCCTATCGCTTTAATATTATTTTAGTATACACGATAGTTATATTTAAGGCAAATTTTTACTTAGTCCTTATTATCTGAAGTCAAACTTTTAACTTTATTTGTGATACTTCCATCTTCATTCAATATCGGAGTATCTAAAATTATTTTCATACCTTGAGCTACTTTTAATACAGCAACTATTGTCTCTTTCTCCATTTTAGAATATTTACTCCATTCTAAGTTTTTATTTAAAATAGATGCTAACTTTTCATTTCCTTCAACTAAACATTTTCTTAATACTAGTAACAACTCATTTACTTCAAGAGCTATATTTTTTATACACTCTAACTCTATTTCAGATATTTTCAATTTTGCAGAAAGTATTTTAGCTTCACTCAAATTGCTTTTAGCAGAGTTTAACTTTTCCTCAGCTGCTGCTCCAAATATTCCACCAGCTATAAGCACAGCTGCTCCAGAAAAGCCTGTAACATTATCTGTTGCTAATGCTAGAGCACCTATTGCACTGTAACTTCCCCATGTTAGGAGTGTTCCTTGACATAGATTGCCAGTTCCAAGCTTCATAAGTTCTACAGCGTTCGTAGAAACATATTCTAAAGACCTCAAACTCTCTACATTAAAATTAAAATGTTTTATCTCGTTTTCATTTAATACATCTGATAATTTTATATTTTTAATCTGATTTATATAATATAAAAACTCTTTTAACTCTTTTGAAGAGACTCCTAATTTTTTTTCTCCTAATTTTTTTAATATAAAAGCTGTCTCTTCTTTTTGTAATTCCACATTCTCTTTTGCTCTTTTTAAAATTTTCTCAGCTTTTTCTTGAATATTATTAGCTTCATTAGAATCTAGTACACCTTTTATTCCTTTAGCTATTCCTAGCATTCCTACTCCAACTACTGCTGCTCCCAATATGAATGGACCCATGTTGCACCTCCAAAAGATATTCTCTTATTAATATCTTTCAAAGTCATAAACTATTTTCCTACTTTTCTTATTTCACTAAACAGTCAATTATTATATCCATATCAGAAAATTTCATCTCATCTCTCAGGTACTTTGCATATTCTAAAGACGTCATATTCCAACTGTTTTTTATATTTATTTTAGCTTCATTCTCTATTAAAAATTTTACCATTTCTAAGTTTTTATTAAATATAGCTAAATTTATTGCTGTATTTCCTTGTAAAGGCTCTTTAATATCTATATCTGCAAAATACTCTAATAGTAATTTCACAACAGAGATATCTCCTGCCGCTGCTGCTTTTTGTATTGGATATTTATACTCTCCATCTCTATCATTTGGATCAATTCCACCGTCTAATTTTAATCTTAACTTCTCTAAATCCCCATTTTTTAAAGCACTTTTAAATTCAATCATTTCAAACTCCCGTTATATTTTTTCTGAATAATTGAATTATAACATTTTATTTTTTATTTATCTAT
>JBOFYP010000188.1:0-1107 GCA_051654725.1 Cetobacterium sp. | reverse complement strand
CTTTTGCAGCAACAGGCATAAGTTTTTCTTCAATAATGTTCATAAAGTTACTCATAAATTTTCCTCCGTTTTACTTAATTAGTTATAGAAAGGGGTGGAGGAAAAACCTTTCCCCTCCCCATAAATTAATATTGTTTTTAGATATTAGTTAAACTTGTAGTTTAAACCAACGTATGACCAGATTAAATCAAAGTCTTTACTTTCTCCATCAACAAAGTTTCTATCAGATTCTTCGTAAGCTACACCAACAAATGTAGAGAATTGGTCATTAATAACATAATTAGCCATTAATTCATATCTAACTCTATCTCCTAAATCTTGTTCCCAAGTAGTATTACCATCAGCATCTGTAGTATCTCTATCTAAAGTGATTCTAACTCTAGGCATAATAGTTAATTTTTCAGTAGCTTTATATGGCATCATAATTCTAAGTTGAGTTTCATCCATATCTCCACCATCATATCTTTCACCAGTAGTATAGATAGTTGGATTTAAAGATAATTTTTCAGTAATTTTAAATGTAGGACCGAAATCTCCTTCCCAATAGTTACCATCAGTATTAACACCATCAGAATTTTTATCTTCGTCATGACCAACAACAAACCATCCAGCAAAAAGACCGTTGAAATGATTGAAATCAGTTCCTAATTCAATTCTGTTTCTTCTAGTACTTTTCATCCATCCTGGAGCTCTTTCAGAATCAACAACTTTATTCTCACTTCTATATTTTAAATGAAAAGCTTGCTTTTCAAATAGTTGATATCTAACTTTCCAGTCAGCTCTAACAGCATCCCATTCAGCATTAGAACCAGTACCTAAATCTCCCCCAAGTCTTTTTTCAACATTCAAGTCTAAAGTTAATTTTCCTTTAGTTGCTGATATTCCAGTACCTATAAAAGTACCATCTTCATCATCGCTTCCAGCCATTAATTTAGAATCATTATCGAAATCCTCTGTTTCAACATAAGTTCTTCCAGCGAATGACCAAGCTGGTGCAGCAACTTCTTCAATTACAACTACAGGCTCAACTATAACTTCCTTGCTACTTTCTGTAACAGGTGCTACAACCTCTTTAGCAAATACATTAGAACCGATAAGAGATAAAGC
>JBOFYP010000187.1:0-2484 GCA_051654725.1 Cetobacterium sp. | reverse complement strand
AAACTGTTTAGTTCAATATTTCGAACTGCTAAATCAGCTGAAATTTCTTGAATTTCAAATCCAATTATATTAGCATCTGTTCTTTGTGAAAGGAAAAGGGGAATAGCCCCATTTCCAGTCCCTAAATCTAAAATTTTATTTGTTCCTCTTGTTAAAGAAACAAAATTTGATATTAGCAGTGAATCAAGAGAAAAATTAAAAAAATCTGGTCTTTGAATTATTTTTAAATCTTTATTTAATAAGTTATTAATAACTTCGTTTTCATTAATTTTCATTTCATACCTCCAATGCTATTATAACAAAAAAGGTTGGAAATAAAAAGCTTAGATATCTCTAGTTAAAACAATATTTGCACCAGTATTTAAAATGTTTTCTAAAACAACAGTTCCTCTTTTTTGTGGTGATTCAATTTTAATATCTTTTAGAAGCTCCATACATTCGAAAACTAACTCTTTAGGAATAGGTTTATCAGTTTTTACAGGCACCATATGATGAATTCCTCCAAGAGCTCTAACAATTGAAGTTACAACTCTTTTAGGAGCGATAAGCTCTTCTTTTCCATAGATTTCACCTTTAGGACAAGAGTTACCAGTTACTTTGTAATTATTATTTACATCTATATTTAAATGACACCCCATAGGGCATAAAATACATATCATCTCTTTAACATCTTTCACAATTAAGCCTCCTGTAGCTCTATAGTTATATCTTTCGAAATCTTTTTAAGTAGCATTTCAGGTAAAAGAATTTTTTCCATTTCACCTGGAGCTAGATGTGCTCTTTTAAAGCTGGCAATTAAATTATCTCCTTCACGAACAACGATTCTTTTATTTTTATAAACATTATTTACTCTCATAAAAATTTCAAGCTTATTTTGTATTGTATCTAAGTTTATAACTTGTGGAACAGTATAAACGATTCCATCTCCATTTTTAACATTTGAAACATTTTCGATTTTACAATTTTCTGCAGCAATGTAACAAGCAGCAAATTTTCCTGCTCTTTCCCCCTCTTCACTCACGAAATCAACTAAATCATGAACATGAACAACATTTCCAGCAGCAAAAACACCAGGAATACTAGTTTCCATAGAGTTACTAACAATAGGACCATTAGTTCTCTTATCTAAAACAACACCTGCTTCTTTAGAAAGGTCATTTTCTGGAATTAATCCAACAGATAGTAATAGTGTGTCACACTCATAATGTATCTCTGTACCAGGAATTGGTTTTCTGTTTTCATCAACTTTAGCAACTACAACCTCTTTTAATCTATCTTTTCCTTTTATATCCACAATAGTATGAGAAAGTAATAGAGGAATATTGAAATCATCAAGACATTGAACAATATTTCTATTTAATCCTCCAGAGAAAGGCATTAATTCAACAACCGCTTCAACCTTAGCACCTTCTAAAGTTAAACGTCTAGCCATGATAAGTCCTATATCTCCACTTCCAAGAATAAGAGCTTTTTTACCAACCATGTAACCTTCCATATTTATATATCTTTGAGCAGCTCCAGCAGTGAAAATTCCAGAAGGTCTCTCACCAGGGATAGCGATAGCCCCACGAGTTCTTTCTCTACATCCCATAGTTAAAATAACAGAGCTAGCTTCAATCTCTTGATAACCATCAACAGGATTAATCATTGATATAACTCTTTCTTTTGAAATGTTCAAAACCATAGTTTCTAACTTAACTTCTATAGGACACTCTTTAATGAATTCAATATATTTTTGAGCATATTCTGGACCAGTTAACTCCTCTTTAAATCTATGAAGACCAAATCCATTATGGATACATTGTTGTAAAATACCCCCAAGTTCTTTGTCTCTCTCTAAAATAACAATATTTTTAGCACCGTTTTCATAAGCTGATTTAGCAGCAGCAAGACCAGCAGGACCTCCACCTATAACAACAACATCATATCTCATTATTTTTTCAACTCCTCTGTTAGAATGTAAGAATTAGCTTTATCTAGAATAACGCTTTGAATATCTATATTTAACTCACGAGCAATAATTTCTTGAACTCTAGGACCACAGAAACCACCCTGGCATCTACCAGCACCTGGTCTACATCTTCTTTTAACAGCATCCATAGTAGTAGCTTTAACGGGTCTGTGAATAGCTTCAATAATCTCCCCCTCGGTAATCATCTCGCATCTACAGATCATTCTTCCAAATCTATTGTCTTCTTTTATTTTTTGAGCTTTCTCTTCAGAAGATAAGTTCATAAATAAAGAGTATTTTCTAGGAGAGATAAATGAATCTTTAAGAATAAGTTCAACTTTGTTATGTT
Source organism: Cetobacterium sp. (assembly GCA_051654725.1). Lineage (GTDB taxonomy): Bacteria > Fusobacteriota > Fusobacteriia > Fusobacteriales > Fusobacteriaceae > Cetobacterium_A. Next base: position 184 of record JBOFYP010000187.1, on the reverse strand, counting down.
TTAATAAATCGATAGCAGCTAAAGTTATTGCAGGAGCAGCAGATAATCCTGGAGATTTAATTCCAGCAATATCATAGAAATTTTTAACTGAAGACTCTTCAACGATAAAATCTCCTCTATCAGATTCTGCTCTAATTCCAGCAAAAGTTCTAATATTTTCTCTGAAGTTTATATTTTTTATAGA
>JBOFYP010000186.1:0-1570 GCA_051654725.1 Cetobacterium sp. | reverse complement strand
TTAGCCACAGATTACACTGAGCTAGATATTACTAATATAGATGCTGTTAGAGCATTCGTAAAGGATAAAGAGATAGAGCTAATTATAAACTGTGCTGCATATAACAATGTTGATAAAGCTGAAGAAGAGGTTGATATGTGCTATAAGCTTAATGCATACTCACCTAGAGATTTGGCAACTGTAGCAAAAGAGATTGGAGCAGAGTTTGTGACATATTCTACAGACTTTGTCTTTGATGGAACGAAGGGTGCGGCATATAATGAGAGTGATGAGGTTAGCCCACTTTCTGTTTACTCAGAGGCGAAAGCTCTTGGTGAGCGTTTAACTTTAGAGGCTTATGATAGGAGTTATGTAATCAGAACATCTTGGGTTTTCGGGATTGCTAACAATAACTTCAATCGTCAGGTTATAAACTGGAGTAAAGGCAGAGATGTTTTGAGTATCGTAGATGACCAAACATCATCTCCTACGTATTCATACGACTTGGCATTATATTCATTGAAGCTAATAGAAACTAAACAGTATGGACTTTATCATATGAGTAACTCTGGAGTTGCTTCAAAGTATGATCAGGCTAAATACGTATTGGAGTCTATCGGGTGGAGTGGGACTTTAAATCGTGGAAAAAGTAGCGATTTCGTATTGCCAGCAAAACGTGCAGAGTTCACGAAGTTGGATAGCAGTAAGTTAGAGACTGCTCTAGGTGAAAAGTTACCGACTTGGCAGAGTGGAATAGATAGATTCTTAAAAGAAATGAAAGAGCGAGGAGAACTAGGATGAAAAAATATTTAGTGACGGGTGGAGCTGGATTTATTGGTGCTAACTTCGTAAAATATATGTTAGAGAAGCATTCGGATATAGAGATAGTAGTATTGGATAAGCTAACTTATGCTGGAAATTTGGGGACTATACGTGAGGAGTTAAAGGATTCTAGAGTAAGTTTCTTTAAGGGAGATATCTGTAATAAAGAGCTCGTAGAGAATATCTTTATGGCTCATGATATCGATTATGTTGTAAACTTTGCAGCAGAATCTCATGTGGACCGTAGTATTGAAAATCCTGGGATATTCCTAGAGACAAATATACTTGGAACACAAAACCTTATGGAGGTTGCAAAAAACTTCTGGACTGTAGGTAAAGATGAGAATGGGTATCCAGTTTATAAGGCTGGTAAAAAGTTCCATCATGTTTCAACAGATGAGGTTTATGGAAGTTTGGCTAAGGATTGGGAAGTTGCGAAAGAGCTGATATTAGATTCTTCTGTGAGAGAGATAGCATCAGGAAGAGCGGATTTACAGAGTTATGGAAGTGAGATGTTTTTAGAAACGACACCTCTAGACCCTCGTAGTCCATATTCAGCTTCAAAGACAGCTTCAGATATGATAGTTATGGCGTATGGAGAAACGTATAAGTTCCCATTCAATATAACAAGATGTAGTAATAACTATGGACCTTATCATTTCCCTGAAAAGTTGATACCATTAATCATTAAAAATATCCTAGCTGGAAAACCTTTACCAGTTTATGGAAAGGGTGACAACGTTCGTGATTGGCTTTATGTTATGGATCA
>JBOFYP010000185.1:0-12035 GCA_051654725.1 Cetobacterium sp. | reverse complement strand
AACTCTTCATTCAATATATTTTAAGTCCTAAGACTTTCTTACACCTTTTAACCATCTAAATGGTTTTGCCATTACTGGCATTTTGTTGTTTTCACAACTTCTGACTATTTTCTCTATTCGGTTGCTAATGTCCTTATTTGTTGCGGCGTTTTTGTCCGCTACAAGAAATATAATACCACAACTTTTATTTTGTGTCAATATTTTTTTTGAGATTTATTTCATATTTTTTTCTAGATATTTTCTTTAAAAATTCTTCTTCTATTAATTCACTTATTACTCTTGATAAAGATGGTCTACTAACACCAAATAATTCTGATAATTCTTTTACAGTTTGTTGAAATTCAAATATATTCCCAACTTTATTTTCATTAATATAATCCAACATTTTATCCTTAATTGTTTTCTTATTAAAACTTCTCCAGATTTTATTTGATAAAAATTGTGTTTTATCTGATATCTCATTTAAGAAGTTTACTAAAATTTCTTCCTCTATTTTAAAAATTTTTAATAAATTTTTTTTATTTAAATGTAATATCTTTAAACTACTCAAAGCAATTAAATCTACTGGGATAATATTTTTTTGACCAAATATAAAAGCTGAAGCTATTATATCTCCTTCAAATAAATTTTCTATTTTTTGAATATCTCCATTATCTTTAAGCATCTCTGCACTCAAGCTTCCTTCTATAATAATTAAAGCTCCGTCTAAACAATCACCTCTAAATAAAACAATATCATTTTTTTCAAATTTATCTATATTGTAAGAAATTGAATCAAATATTTTCAATAGTTTTTCTTCTTTTACGCCCTTGAATATTTTTATTTTTTCTAAATTTTTTATTTTTTTCATAAACCACTCCTAATATAATTTCTTTTTATTATTATAATATATCATTGTTTAATATAAAAAATAATACTATAATTATTATAAGGAGGTGTTTTTCATGAAAAAATTTGGATTATTAGGTAAAAATATATCTTATTCATTCTCACCTATTTTACATAATAAAATTTTCGAACTATATAATATAGATGCAGAATATAAAATTTATGATATTCAAACTGAAAATGAAATAAGAATTTTTTTAAATAAATTAAAAAAAGATAAATTTTTAGGAATTAATATCACTACACCATACAAATCTTCAGTTTTAAAATTTGTTGATGAATTTTCAGAAGAAGTTCATGATATAGGAGCTGCTAACTGTATTAAATTCAAAAATGACAAAATTATAGCTTATAATACTGATTACTTTGGTTTAATTAAAACTTTTGAAAAAATGGGATTGGATTTAGCTTTTAAAAAAGTTATTATTTTAGGAAGTGGTGGAGCTGCTAAAGCTGCTGCTAAAGCTCTTCGTGATTTAAAAGCTATTGTTTATATTGTTTCTAGAGATAAAGTTGCTGCTAAAAATGAATTTCCAAATCTTTTTGTAATATCATATGATGAATTACAAAATAACTCTGGATATCTTATTGCAAATTGTACTCCTTTGGGAACATTTCCCAATGTAAACTCTTCACCTGTTTCAGAAGAAATTATTCAAAACTTTGATTTTGCTTTAGATTTAATATATAATCCAGAAGAGACTCTGTTTTTAAAAATAGCTAAAACAAAAAATAAAAAATTTCAAAATGGTTTTTTTATGCTTGTTTCTCAAGGAGTTAAATCTGAAGAAATTTGGAATGATATAGATATAAATTATGAAAAAATTTACACTGAACTTGTTCAAACTATTTATAAATAAATTTGGAGGAATTAACTGTGAAAAAAATTATTATTGCTTGCCCTAAATGTAAAAGTAAAATGAGAATTCTTGACAAAGTTGCAAAATACAAATGTCCTAACTGTAGTGAAATTTATGTCTTTACTAATCTTAAAAGATTCATTCAAAAATTTACTGGTTTTTTTAAAGGTATTTTACAGACTATAACAGATGTAAAAAACAACTTCATCACAAAATATAGAAATACTAAAGCTACATATAATTATATGAAACAAATGAAAACAAATATGAAAAATAATCCAAATTGGTCAAATTACCATAATGAGCAAGCTGAAGAAAAAAAGATGAAAGAAGCTCAAAAACCAAAATTTTGGGACAAATTAAAAAAGAGATAAAAGGACTTTATTTATGTCCTTTTATCTCTTTTTCTTATTTTATAACTATGTTAACTATTTTACCTGGAACAACAATTACTTTAACAACTGTTTTACCTTCAATAAATTTTTTAACATTTTCAATATCTAACGCTTTTTCTTGAACTTCATCTTTAGAAATTGTTCTTTCTACCTCTAAAGTTCCTCTTAACTTACCATTAACTTGAACAGCTATTGATATTTCATCTGCTATTGTTAACTCTTCATTATGTATTGGCCAACTTTCAGAGAATATCATTCCTTTGTTACCCATCTCTTCCCATAATTCATCACAGAAATGTGGAGTAAACGGAGATAACATTATTACAACGTTTACCATCGCCTCTCTAAATATTTTTTTAGATTCACTTGTTTCATTACTTGAACCTAAAATTTCATTTCTATAATCTTGCATTTCATTTAATAACTCCATTGTCGAAGCTATTGAAGTATTGAAGTGGTAATCTGCCTCTATTGATTCTGTTACCTTTTTTATAGTTTGATGTAATTTTCTAACTAATCCTTTGTCTTCTTTACTTAACTTCGTATAATCAATAGCTGTTGAATCTATTAAATATTCTTTATTTTCAAAAACTAATCTCCAAATTTTGTTTAGGAATCTTGCAGCACCTGCTAAACCATTTTCATTCCACTCTAACTCTCTTTCTGGAGGAGCTGCAAACATGATAAATAATCTTGTTGTATCTGCACCATATTTATTTATCATAATTTCTGGATCGACACCATTATTTTTTGATTTTGACATTTTTTCAATTTTAACTTGTACTTCTTCACCTGTCGTTTTTAGAATTGCTCCAGTACCTTTTAATTCTACTTCTTCTGGATAAACAAATCTATTCTCAGTTGATGAATAATATGATGGTCCTAATACCATACCTTGTGTTAATAGTCTTTTAAAAGGTTCATTTGTTGAAAGAAGTCCCATGTCTCTTAAAACTTTTGTAAAGAATCTTGAGTATAGTAAATGCATAACTGCATGTTCTATTCCACCAATATATTGATCTACTGGTGACCATCCATCAGCTAGTTCTTTTTTAAATGGTAAATTTTCATTTTTAGGATCACAATATCTTAAAAAATACCAAGAAGAGTCAACAAACGTATCCATTGTATCAGTATCTCTTCTAGCAGGTCCACCACAACAAGGGCATACTGAATTTTTAAAACTTTCTGATGTTTCTAATGGATTTCCATTTCCTGTAAATTCAACATCTGTTGGTAATAAAACAGGAAGGTTTTCCTCTTTTTCCATTACTACTCCACATTTTTCACAATAAAGAGCTGGAATTGGTGTCCCCCAATATCTTTGTCTAGATACTCCCCAATCTTTTAATCTATATTTTGTTGTTCTTTGTCCAAATTCTTTTTTTTCAACAAAATCAGCTATTTTAACTAAAGCTTCTTTTGAAGAAATTCCATTAAACTCTGAAGAATTTGTCATTTTTCCTGAACCTATAAATGCATTTTTCATATCAGAAGAACATATTTTTATCTCTTCTTTTGTTTCTTTATCAATTGGGTTAATTACAACTTTAATTGGTAAATCATATTTTTTAGCAAATGCAAAATCTCTCTCATCATGTGCTGGTACAGCCATTACAGCTCCAGTTCCATAATTCATTAAAACATAATCAGCTATCCATAGTTCAACTTTTTCTCCATTTGAAGGATTTACAACATGCCATCCTGTTTTCACACCATTTTTTTCTTTTCCTTCAGCTGTTCTTTCTATCATGTCAGTATTTTTCATAGCTAATATTTGCTCTTTAATACTAGGATTAACTTTTAGTATCTCTTCTACTAAAGGGTGTTCTGGAGCTATTACTGCATAAGTAACTCCAAATAAAGTTTCAACTCTTGTTGTAAAAACAGGTAAATATTCATCTTTTTCAACAATTTTAAATTTCACTTCTGTTCCTATAGATTTTCCTATCCAGTTTTTTTGCATTGTTAAAACTTTTTCAGGCCAACCTTTTTCTAACTCTTTATGGCCTTCTAATAACTCCTCTGCATAATCCGTTATTTTAAAGAACCACTGTTCTAAATCTTTTTGTATAACAGGAGTCTTAGAATGTCTCCAACACATACCATCTTCAACTTGCTCATTTGCTAAAACAGTTTGACAATCTGGACACCAATTTACTGTTGATTTCTTTTTATAAACTAATCCCATTTCAAACATTTTTTTGAAAATCCATTGATTCCATTTATAATATTCAGGTTTATAACTTGCAATTTCTCTATCCCAGTCATAAGATAATCCAATCATCTTTAATTGTCTATTCATATTATCTATATTAGACTTTGTCCATATAGCAGGGTGTGCTCCATTTTGTATTGCTGCATTTTCTGCTGGCAATCCAAATGAATCCCATCCCATAGGATGCAATACATTATACCCTTTCATTCTTTTATATCTAGCTATAACATCACCAATTGTATAGTTTCTAGCATGTCCTACGTGCAATTTTCCAGATGGATATGGAAGCATCTCTAAAACAAAATAGTTTTCTCTTCCTTCTATTTTATCCTCTGTTTTAAATATTTTTTTTTCATTCCATTTCTGTTGCCATTTTTCTTCTATTTGATTAAAATTGTAATCTCTCATCTCTTCACCCCATTGAATTTCATTTTATTTCATAATATAGCACAAAAAAACCTGCATTTCTACAGGTTTATTTATTTAATATAGGTTTTTAGCTATCTCAGAAAGGATAATTCCTCCTGCTACAGATACATTTAATGAATTTATTTTTCCATGCATTGGAATCTTTACTAAGATATCACAATTTTCTTTTACTTTCTTTCTAATTCCATCCCCTTCACTTCCTAAAACTAACGCTGTTTTATTAGGATACTTTTCTTGATGATAGAACTTTGTTCCAGATCCTTCTGCTCCATAAACCCAGAAATCTAATTTTTTAAGTTTTTCTATTGCATCTGATATATTTGTAACTTTTATTATATCAACATGTTCTATTGCTCCAGTTGATGTTTTTATAACTGTTTCATTAATTTTTACAGAGTTTCTCTCTGGAATTATTATTCCTTTAACACCAAATATCTCAGCACTTCTAATTATTGCACCAAAATTTCTTGGGTCTTGTACTCCATCTAATATTAAAACTATTGATTTTTCATCTTTAGCTATTCTTTCAATAAATTCTCCTAAATCTTTGTAGTAATCATAATCATTTAAAAGTGCTACTACACCTTGAGAATTTTCCTCTTTTTTAGCTACTTGAAATATTTTAATATTTCTTGCTGATGCTAAAGCTTTTAGTTTTCCTAATTTCTCTTCTCTCATACCTTTGAATATTTCAATCTTTTCAATATTGTTAGACTTATTTTCTAATAACTCTATTACAGGATTTATTCCTATTACTTTTTCCATTTTCTCACCCTTATTTTATATTTCTACTTTTATTCTTTCTATATTCGCACCTAGAGCAGTTAATTTAACTTCTAGGTTTTCATATCCTCTGTCTACATGATAAATTCTATTTACAATTGTTTCTCCCTTAGCCAATAATCCAGCCAAAATAAGAGAAGCTCCCGCTCTCAAATCACTAGCCATAACTTCTGCTGAGCAGAAATTATCTATTCCAGTTATTATAGCTGTATTTGAATCTGTCCATATCTCTGCACCCATTCTACTTAATTCTGGAACATGCATAAATCTATTTTCAAATATTGTTTCTTTTATTTCACTTTTCCCACTCACTAAACACATTAAAGTCATCATTGGTGATTGTAAATCTGTTGGGAATCCTGGATGTGGCATAGTTGTTGCACTTACAGGTTTTAAATCTTTTAACTTAGTTTTAGTAGTTAAAACATCTCCATTTATTTCAAATATTGCTCCCATCTCTTCAAGCTTTAATATAAAACTCTCTATATGATTTCTAATAACCCCTTTAACAGTTATTGCTCCATCAAACATAAGAGAAGCTACTATAAATGTTCCAGCTACTATTCTATCAGGGATTATTGAATATTCACAAGGATATAATTTTTGAACACCCTCTATTTTTAATGTACCTGTTCCTATACCTTCTATTTTTGCACCCATTTTAACTAAGAAATTACATAAATCATCTATTTCAGGTTCTCTAGCTGCATTTTGAATAGTCGTATTCCCTTTAGCTTTTACTGCTGCCATTATAACATTTTCTGTTGCTCCAACACTCGGAAAATCAAAAATTATATTTCCACCAATTAATTCTTCTGTTTCTCCTTCAACATATCCATGATCAATGTTAATTTTTACTCCTAAAGCTTCAAAACCTTTTAAATGTAAATCAACAGGTCTTGATCCTATAGCACATCCTCCAGGTAAAGATACTGTAGCTTTTTTTTCATGAGCTAACATTGGTCCCATAACTAAGAATGAAGCTCTCATTTTTTTTACTAAATCATAAGATGCTACTAATGATTTCAATCCTTTATTTATAATTTTATATGAATGGTCTCCTGTTTTTTCTATTTCAAGACCTAAACTTTCTAACAATTGAACAAGAGTATCTATATCTCTTAAATTCGGAACATTATTTAATATATAAGTTCCTTTTTCTATTAAAGTTGCTACTAATATTGGAAGAGCTGCATTTTTTGCTCCTTCAACTGCTAATTCTCCACTAATTTTTTTTCCACCAAGTATTTTAAACGCCTCTACGTTCATTTTATCACTGCTCCTTTTTGTCGAATCTATCTATTGGACATACTTTTCCAAATAATCTATCAAAAAAATTCATCTCTTCAAATTTATCTAAATTATTTGGTAGTTTTTCTTTTAACATTTTATAATGTTTTGGACAAATTTTATGACCTTCACCATATATAAAATTTTCATTTAAACCAGCATCTGTATAAATTTTAGTTGCACTTTGAACTATAACTTCTAATTCTTCATTTTCTAAAGCTTCTTTTGAAACTACAACTAATCCTACATCTCCTCTAAAAGTTGTATCATCCACTAACATATATCTAAGCCCTATTTTTTCAGCTTCGTCTATATAAGGTTTTATACAATCAAATGGAATATCTCTTCTTATTTTAAGTAAAACTGCATTTTCATTTTTCATAATATCTTTTATTTCTTTATGTATAAAATTTCTTTCTATTTCTTGCTTTTCTAAAGCTGCTAAGACATTTTCTTTAAATTCATCTAAGTAAATCAGCTTTTCAGCTTGTGCTTTAAATAAATTTAATTTTGCTTTTTCTCTTTCGTTTATTATGTCATCTACCAATCTGAATCACCCTTTAAGAAAAATTTATTTTTATTAATAATTATAGCATATAAAATCAAAAAAGTGTTATAATTAATATCACATTAATATGCTGGAGGTTTTATGAAATCTTATTTTTTCATTTGGTTTATTTTTGTTTTTTCATTAAATAGTTTCTCAAATTTTACTGATACAATTACTGTTTCAGGTATAGTTTTAGATAAAGAATTTAAGCTTGGAAATGCAACCGTTAATTTTTTTAATAGTTCTTCTAAATTTAAATCTATTAAAACTGATATAAACGGAAAATTTTCTTTAGAATTACCTAAAAATAAATATAGAATAACTGTAAAAAAAAATAATTATAAATCTTTAATTGGTGATGATTTTTTTGTTGATTATTTTTTTGAAGAGAAACAAAACTTAGTTTTAAATATGTCAAACAACGATATTTTAATATCTGGAAAAGCAATAAATAAATTCGGAGAACCAATAATTGATGCTCAAGTTAGAGTTAAAATAAAAGAGGAACTTATTAACTTAAATACTGACTCAAATGGAATTTTCTTTTTTCAAGGAAAAATTGGTTTAACTTCTATTTTAGTAAATAAAGAAGGGTTTTATGGTAATGGAGCTTCTTTACTTATTCAAAATGAAAATTTTATAAATGATGTTTCTATAATTTTAGAAGAAAAAACTTTTTATATTTCTGGTTCTATTATAAGAGGTAATTACTATATAAAAGATACAACTATTGAATTGATTAATGCTCTTAATAATAAAATAATTGCTACCACAAAAACTTCTAAAGATGGAGTCTTTGAATTTAGAAATATTTTAAGTTATGAAAATGCTTATATTAGAATTCCAAAATATAAATATATCTCTAACAAATTTAAAATGAAAAGTGATTTAAGACAATTCAATTTATTTATAGAATAATAAAAAGGCTAACTTTTTTTAGTTAGCCTTTTATATTTAAATTATTTTTTTAATCTTTTGTTTAATTCTTCTGCTTGTTTTTCAAAACCTTTTTTTCCTAATAGAGCAAACATATTAGCCTTATAAGCTTCTACACCTGGTTGGTCAAATGGATTTATTCCTAATAAATATCCACTAACTCCACAAGCTTTTTCAAAGAAGTAGAACATATACCCTAAGTGATAAGGTGTTGCTTCTGGTATGTTAACTACTAAATTTGGTACTCCTCCATCAACATGAGCTAATACAGTTCCATCCGCTGCTTTTTTATTAACAAAATCCATTCCTTTTCCTGCTAAGTAATTAAGACCATCTAAATCTAATTTATCAGCTTCTATTAAAATATCATGTTCAGGTGTTTCAATACTTACAAGAGTTTCAATTATAATTCTCTTTCCATCTTGGATATATTGTCCCATTGAGTGTAAATCTGTTGAAAAATCTGCAGCTGCAGGTAGTAATCCTTTTCCATCCTTACCTTCTGATTCTCCAAACAATTGCTTCCACCATTCACCAATATAATGTAATCTTGGTTCATAATTTATTAGCATCTCAACATCTTTCCCTTTTCTATTTAAAATATTTCTGATTGTAGCATATTTTAAACAATCATTTTCTGAATATGGAGCTTTGTAAGCTTCTTGAGCGTCTCTTGCTCCTTCCATTAATTCGTCTATATTTATTCCTGCTGAAGCTATAGGTAACAATCCTACCGCTGTTAATACAGAGAATCTTCCCCCTACATTATCAGGAACCGTAAATGTCTCATACCCTTCATCTGTTGATAATTTTTTTAAAGCTCCTTTACTTGAATCTGTTGTAGCATAGATTCTTCTTCTTGCTTCTTCTAAACCATATTTTTCTTCTAAATGTTTCTTAAATATTCTGAAAGCTATAGCAGGTTCTGTTGTTGTTCCTGATTTTGAAATTACATTAACTGAATAATCTCTATCTCCAATTATTTCTAATAAATCTTTTATATATTTTCCTGATATATTTTGTCCTGCAAAGTATATTTCAGGTCCTTTTCTATTTTCTTTTGATTGATTGTTATAGAATGTATGTGATAAGAATTCTATCGCTGATCTAGCTCCTAAATAAGATCCTCCAATACCAATTACAATTAAAACTTCTGAATCATTTTTTATTTTTTGTGCTGCATTTTTTATTCTATCAAATTCTACTTTATCATAATTAGTTGGTAAATCTACCCAACCTAAGAAATCACTTCCTGCTCCTGTTCCACTTGTTAATAATTCCATTGCATTGTTACACTGAGCTTCCATTAAACTTAATTCATTTTCTTTAAAAAATCCTAATGCATTTGAATAATCAAACGATAATTTTTTCATTCTTTATCCCTCCATATTTATTAGATTCCTACATTTTTTTCAAGAGTTTCAATTCTTTTTTTCAAAATATCTATTTGCTTTTGAACCTCATCATTTTTTTTCTTCATAACTTCAATATCGATTCTCATATTTTCAATTTTCCCATTAAACAAATCTGCATTGAATCCAATTTTGGTAAGTTCTCTCGAAAATTCATATACTAAACTTTCTAAAATAACCAAATCACCTCTATTAGCTTTTTTTTGATTTAAGCTATTAAAAGATCTACTTAATCCTTCTGCAAAACTATATCTAGAAACTGGAAATTCTCCTTTAAATAAAAAACTATCTTCTGAAATAATTCCCTCTTCAACAAGATTTTCTATTGCTTTATGTGCCCAATGATTTTTAGGAACATCTTCAAATATAAACTCTTTTTCTTGTCCATAAACTAACACTATCAATATAAAGTATATCACAATTATTTTCTTCATACACTACCTCTTTATGGTTAATTTTTTTTCAATTATAGCACAAAGAATAAAAAAAAACAGCTATAAGCTGTTTGGATTTTAATTTTGGAGGCGACGACCAGATTTGAACTGGTGAATAGAGATTTTGCAGACCTCTGCCTTACCACTTGGCGACGTCGCCTTCTATTAAATTAAATGGTGCCCAGAGGCGGAATCGAACCACCGACACGGGGATTTTCAGTCCCCTGCTCTACCGACTGAGCTATCTGGGCATTTGGCGGAGAGGGTGGGATTCGAACCCACGGCCCCTTTCGGAGTCACTGGTTTTCAAGACCAGCTCCTTAAACCACTCGGACACCTCTCCATTGGTGATCCATCCGCGACTCGAACGCGGGACACCCTGATTAAAAGTCAGGTGCTCTACCGACTGAGCTAATGGATCATTTTATTTACTTGGCAGGGGATGCAGGACTCGAACCTACGCATGTAGCAGTCAAAGTGCTATGCCTTACCGACTTGGCGAATCCCCTATGAATGTGGTGAGCGCACAGGGATTCGAACCCCGGACACACGCCTTAGAAGGGCGTTGCTCTATCCAGCTGAGCTATGCACCCACATTATTTTATTTGGAGCGGGAAACGAGATTCGAACTCGCGACTTCAACCTTGGCAAGGTTGCGCTCTACCACTGAACTATTCCCGCATAGTACAATTGGTGCGGATGAAGGGAGTCGAACCCCCACGCCATAGGCGCCAGATCCTAAGTCTGGTGCGTCTGCCAATTCCGCCACATCCGCGCAAATTATTAAGTTGGTGGAGGATGGTGGATTCGAACCACCGAAGTCAGTGACAACAGATTTACAGTCTGCCCCCTTTGGCCGCTCGGGAAATCCTCCACGTTGGAGCTAGTGATAGGAATCGAACCTACAACCTGCTGATTACAAGTCAGCTGCTCTACCGTTGAGCCACACTAGCATATTGGCGGGAATAACAGGACTCGAACCTGTGACCCATTGATTAACAGTCAATTGCTCTACCAACTGAGCCATATTCCCGCGTATTTAATTATTTTGGCGACCTGGAAGGGACTCGAACCCTCGACCTCCAGCGTGACAGGCTGGCATTCTAACCAGCTGAACTACCAGGCCGCATATATGGTGGGACTAACAGGGCTCGAACCTGTGACCCCCTGCTTGTAAGGCAGGTGCTCTCCCAGCTGAGCTATAGTCCCATAAGTTTAATCTGGAGCGGGTGAAGGGGATCGAACCCTCACAGCCGGCTTGGAAGGCCGGAACTCTACCATTGAGCTACACCCGCATATTTAATTGGTGACCCATAGGGGAATCGAACCCCTGTTACCGCCGTGAAAGGGCGGTGTCTTGACCGCTTGACCAATGGGCCTTATATAATTTTAATGGTTGCGGAGGCAAGACTCGAACTTGCGACCTTCGGGTTATGAGCCCGACGAGCTGCCAACTGCTCCACCCCGCGATGTTTTGTTAAAATGGTGCCGAAGACCGGAATCGAACCGGTACGAGAGGTAAGTCCCGCAGGATTTTAAGTCCTGTGCGTCTGCCAGTTCCGCCACTTCGGCACATCACCTAGCTACGTCCTACTCTCCCAGGCAGCTTCCCACCAAGTACCATCGGCGCTAAAGAGCTTAACTTCTGTGTTCGGAATGGGAACAGGTGTATCCTCTTTGCTATAATAACTAGATTATGTGTTTATTCATTTTTGAACAAGTATTATAATACCATTTTAGTAAAAGTATGTCAATACTTTTTTAAAATAATATTTTAATTAATACTTTGAAAACTGCATATCATTTATTAGATTAAATAATCTTGGTCAAGTCCTCGACC
>JBOFYP010000184.1:0-3315 GCA_051654725.1 Cetobacterium sp. | reverse complement strand
TCTTAAATCGTAGAAAACCTTCACATCTACATTTTCTTTAGACCATACATTTTCATGAACACAAAGTCTTCTTTCCCAAGCAACAGAGTTCTCATCTGCTACAGTTACAAGATTAACTCTATCACAAGGCATCCCGTCTAAAATATAATCATTCATACAATTATATATCTCGTTTGCATTATCATATTCACCAGATTTTTTAGCTTCTAAAGCTGTCGAAGCACCATTCTCTTCGAAAACTTTTTTCAATTTTTGAATAGCATCAACATCATTTTTTAGAAGAAATTGAATCCATGCTGCCATTCTTCCTTCAGATGTATGAATTCTATTTTGTAGCCAACCATGAATATTATTTAAATCAATAATTTCATCTAAATTTTTATTCTCCAATTGAGCTCCATATTTTTGAACTATCTCTTTTTCAATTTCAGTTAAATCCAGCTCGGTTTTTTGAGCTAAACATGCTATGTTTTCCGATAAATTTTCAAACCACACTATCTTATTAAAAAGCCAGTAATGTATTTTTCCTAAATATAAACTCATATTTTAATTCTCCTCTTACTTTTCGTTTAATTTCTCTAAAACTTCATCTAAATTTAATCCATGAATCTCACAAGCTTGCTCTAAGCTTTCCATTTGAGCAGAAGGGCATCCAATACATCCCATTCCATATCCCATAAGAATTCCTGCTCCTCTAGGGTTAATATCCAGTATATCAGCTATAATCGTGTCTTTAGTTATCATTTATTATTTCTCCTTTAAACTTTTCTATGCCTATTCTATCTATGAAATGCCCCAACTTTTCACCCATTGTTGCATTTTCATTATAATATTCCAATGTTTTTTTCACAGTTTCGAAAGCCTCTTCCTCTGATAAATTTTTTACTAATATATCAGAACTTCTAGGATTGAATCCCGAGCTACCTCCAACTGTTATGAAGAATTTTCCATCTATATCAGCTATAACCCCGATATCTTTTGAGTAAGCACCTGTACAAGCATTTCTACATCCTACAACTGCAATTTTTGTTCTACAAGGTAATTCCATACCGTGGAAACTGTTACTAATTCTCATTCCAAGTCCAATTGTTGGATATTTGGCTCTTTTACAATAATTTGCAGGGCATATCTCAACATTTTTAACAGAGTTTTGAGTTCTAACAGCTGGTTCCATTCCTAACTCGTTCCAAATCTCTTCAAGATTTTCCTCTTTTAAATTTGTGATTAAAATTCTTTGACCAGATGTAATTTTCAAAACACCTTTATATTTTTGTGCTACTTCAGCTATTTTTATTAAATTTTCTGGTGTTACAAATCCTCCAGGGATATGTGGAGTTATTCCATAAGTTCTTTTACCATCTTTAATCTTTTGTAAATTTCCATAATGGGTACTCATGATTATCACCGTCCTTTTGTATATAATACAATTTTTATATAGAAAAATCAGTAACATAGGTTACACTTTTAAAATTAAAATCCTAAACGCTGTTTTCCTCTATAGTTATCAGCTTTTTCTTTGTTTATTTCTATATATCTTTGTGTTACAGAAACACTTGAATGATTTAGCAACTGTTGAACAAACATAATATCTTTTGTTTCAGTATAAGCTAATGTTGCAAATGATTTTCTAAAACTATGTGTACTAATAAAAGTGCTATCTATATTTTCATGGTCACAAGCTTTTAAAATTTGTGCTTGAACCTTTCTCACAAAAGCTCGAACCTCTCTCTCGTTTTTACCAAAGATATAGTTATCAACTCGAACTCTGTTCTTAAAAAGATATTCGACTAACTCCATATTAATCCTTGTTATCTGAGATTTTTTAGTTTTTTTCTCTATAATTTCCAATTTTCCAAATTGAATATCACTATATTTCAATCGAGCTATATCTTGAATTCTAAGACCAGTATTAAGTTCTATTAAGAGTGCATTTCTAACATCTTGCTTTATTTTATTTGAACCTAAAATAGTATCAATCTCATCTTCATTCATAGCCTTTGTCATTTTTCCCATTTTCATCACCTAGTTATAATTATATCATTTTTTGCCTCATTTGTTGAGAAAATATGTAGAAAGTGGTATAATACTTCATCAAAATATCGAGGTGATTTTCATCAGAGAAAAATTATTAAAAGAGAATCTTTTTAAACTCATTTTACAATATGGAGCTCCATCTATTGTAACAATGTGGATTTTTTCATTATACACAATTGTTGACGGAATTTTCATAGGGAAATTTCTAGGGTCTAAAAGTTTAGCTGCTGTAAATATTGTGATGCCATATGTTAATTTCTCGTTTGCAATAGGAATTATGGTGGCTGTTGGAAGTTCAACTATGATTGCAATCCAGCTGGGTGCTGGTGAGAATAAGAAAGCTTTAAAGTCCTACAGTACCTCAATACAACTTTTTATGGCATTTAGTATTTTATTGAGCTGTATTGGAATAATATTTCCAGAAAAAGTTGTTACACTTTTAGGTGCAAATAGTGCCATCTTAAAAGAAGCTACAACATACCTTTTTTATCTCTCATTTTTCACACTTTTTTATATGTTATCCTACGGATTTGAGAGCTTTGTGAGGATTGAGGGTAGTCCAAACTACTCGTTAATATGTATCTTAGGTGGAGCTGTTATGAATATATTTTTAGATTATATTTTAATAGTTGAAATGGGAATGGGGATAAAAGGTGCTGCTATTGCAACAGGTGCTGCCCAATTTACAACAGCTGCTATGTTGGCTTACTATATGATATTTAAAGCTAAAAAGTTGAGATACAGTTTTATCAAATTCGATTTAAAAACTGTTGGAACGATTTTGTATAATGGCTCTTCTGAATTTTTAACAGAGATAGCAACAGGAATTGTAATTATGGCATTTAATATCAATATAATGTCTATAATTGGAAACGAAGGGATTTCAGCTTTTAGTGTTATCAGCTATATCTCAACTCTTGTTACAATGACAATGATAGGCTTTTCTCAAGGTTTACAACCAATAATCAGCTTCAATCACGGTGCAAAATCAAAAGAGAGAGTCTTGAAAATTTTAAAAATAGGTACAGTAACACTTTTCGGATTTGGAATTTTCTTTTTCTGTTTAGTTAATATATTCTCAGAACAACTTGTTTCTGTTTTTATAAAAGACAATCCAAAACTATTCTTATTAACAAAAGATGCTGTTGTATATTATAGTTTCACATATATTTTAATGGGAATAAATATAATTATAAGTTCTTATTTTACAGCTATCGAAAATGCTCTTATCTCAAGTATTTTAAGTGTTCTACGAGGTATTGTTTTTATAAACATTTTGCT
>JBOFYP010000183.1:0-25776 GCA_051654725.1 Cetobacterium sp. | reverse complement strand
TATTTTCTTTTTCCTTCATACTATCAAAATACATATCTATATTTTTATTTGATGATCCAATATAGACAACACTGTTTTTTTGTTCAATTAAAAATTTAGGTATATCTTTTCTAAACATGAATCCTCCTAATTTTTTCTTTATAATTATTATACATTATTTATGATAAAATAAAAGAAAAAGAGGTTAGATAAAACCAACCTCTTCTAGTTATTTAAACATAGCTAATAAAACTCCTGCTGCTACTGCTGAACCTATTACTCCTGCTACATTAGGTCCCATTGCGTGCATTAATAAAAAATTGCTAGGATTTTCTTCTTGTCCTACTTTTTGAACTACTCTTGCAGCCATTGGTACTGCACTCACTCCCGCTGCTCCTATCATTGGATTTATTGTTCCTTTACTTAATTTACACATTATTTTTCCAAAAATAACTCCTCCTGCAGTTCCAAATGAAAATGCAAAAAGTCCTAAAACAATTATTTTTATTGTTGCTAAATTTAAAAAAGCATCTGCATTTGTTGTTGCTCCAACCGTTAATCCAATAAATATTGTTATAACGTACATTAAAGCACCTTTTATGTGTTCAACTAAATTAGGAACTAATCCACATTCTTTAGCTAAATTTCCAAACATCAACATTCCAACTAATGGAATTGCTGATGGTATTATTAAACTTACAACTATTGTTACAACTATTGGAAACAAAATCTTTTCTCTTTTACTTACATTTCTAAGTTGAGTCATTTTGATTTGTCTTTCAGCTTTCGTTGTTAATAGTTTAATAATTGGTGGCTGAATTACAGGAACTAGAGCCATATAAGAGTATGCTGCAACTGCTATTGGTCCTAACATATGTGGTGCTAATTTTGATGTTAAATATATAGCTGTTGGTCCATCTGCTCCTCCTATAATTCCTACTGAGGCTGCTTCACTTCCAGTCATTCCCATTGCTACAGCTCCTACAAAAGCTGCAAATATACCTAATTGTGCTGCTGCTCCTAAAAGTAAACTTTTAGGATTTGCAATCAGTGGACCAAAATCAGTACTTGCTCCAATCGCTAAAAATATTAACGGAGGATAAACTCCATATTTTACTCCTGCATATAAAATATTTAAAAGTCCATTTTTATCCATTATCCCTTCACTAATTGGTGCTGGTAAATTAACTAACAGCATTCCAAATGAAATTGGTAATAATAAATATGGTTCGTATTGTTTTTTTATTGCTAAAAATAATAAGAATAACGCAACTAAAATCATAATTCCCTCATTTAAAGTCATCATCGCAATTCCTGTTGTTGAAAATAGATTACTTAAAAACTCCATTCTAACTCCTCTCAAATTTTATTATTTTGTTATTATCCAATTGTTATTACAACTACTCCACCATCTACTGTGTCTCCTTTTTTAACACAAATAGATTTTATAACTCCATCCACTGGAGAAACAATTGGATTTTCCATTTTCATAGCTTCTAAGACTAATAATGTGTCTCCTTTTTTTATTTTATCTCCCATTTTAACATCTAGTGAAACTACTAGCCCTTGCATTGGTGATTCAATTTTTGTTAAACTATTTTCTGAAGTTATTGTTTCTGATTTTATCTCTTGCTTTGGAACTGATATTGTTCCATCTATCTCCTTTACTGATTCTACTTCAACCTCGTATACTTTTTCTCCTATTTTTACCTTATATACTTTTATCATTTTCTTTCACTCCTCTTTAATTTAATTCCTTTATTCCTACAACTCTTATATTTGCATCTTTATCTTCACCAGCTGCTTCAATACAAGCAACCATCATTGCTATTCTCATCTCTTCATTTTTTATATTATCTGGATTAAATCTTTCTTTTTCAATAGTTTTTAATATTGGTTGCTCTGATTTTTCTACATTTTCTATTTTAGCACTCGGGATATATTTGAATAGTGATAAAATAAAAGATAATATTGTTAATATTGTAAACACAACAATCATACTTATTAAAGTTATTTCAAGAGATGTTGCAACAGATATCGTTCCTTTAAACATTTTTATAAATCATTCTCCTTTCAATTAAAAAACTATATTTATATTTCTATATTCTTTTTCTATTTTAGGTTTATCTCTATTTTCCAAATATGTTCTTCCTATTTGAGGGAACATAGCATACATTAAAACATCTTCTGGTGTTTTTGCTAACTCTCCAATCTCTTTTTTTATTTCATCATATTCTGGTTTTAATAAATCTGCTGGTCTTCCTATAAAAACTTCCTCTTCACCAATAATTTTGTTTTTTATCTTTTCTGATACTAGTGATGGTGATTTTCCATAAAGACCTTTCATATAATCTTTAATCTCTTTAGGGACCATTTTATATCTTTCACCTGTTAAAACATTAAATACAGCTTGTGTTCCAACCATTTGACTTAATGGTGTCACAAGTGGTGGGAAACCTAAATCCTCTCTTACTCTTGGAATCTCTTTTAAAACATCTTCATATTTATCAATAGCTTTTTGTGCTGTTAGCTGTGATACTAAATTTGATAGCATTCCTCCTGGAAGTTGATATTCTAAAATACTAGGTTCAACAAAATAAGCTTGCATATTTAAAACTTTTTCATCCATATATTTTTTTCTTATCGGTTTAAAATATTCTGCTATCTCTTTCAATAGAGATAAATTTAATTCAGAATCTCTAGGTCCGCCTTCAAATGTTCTAACCATAGACTCTGTTGCTGGCTGAGCAGTTCCTCCTGCAAAAGTTGAAATTCCAGTGTCAATAATATCAACACCTGCATCAACAGCTCTTAAATATAGCATACTTGCTATTCCACTTGTCGAATGTGTGTGTAGTTGAAGCGGTATATTTATTACAGATTTTATTTCTTTTATTAAATTATAACCTGTTTCTGGTAATAATATTCCTGCCATATCTTTTATAACAATTGAATGAGCACCCATTTTTTCCATTTCAATAGCTAACTCTTTATAATAGTTTGTCGTATGTATTCGACTGATTGTATAAGCTATTGATAATTGACAATGTCCACCATATTTTATTGTGGCTTCTGCTGCTACCTTTAAATTTCTTGTATCATTTAATGCATCAAAAATTCTAATTATATCAATTCCATTTTCTATAGATTTTTTTACAAACTCTTCTACAATATCATCAGCATAGTGTCGATATCCCAATAAGTTTTGTCCTCTTAAAAGCATTTGTAATTTTGTTTTTTTTGCTCGTTTTTTTATCTCTCTCAATCTTTCCCAAGGATCTTCATTTAAAAATCTAATACACGCATCAAAAGTTGCACCACCCCAAACTTCTAAAGCATGATATCCAACTTGGTCCATTTTTTCGACAATTGGAAGAATCTCTGCTGTTGTTAATCTTGTTGCTATTAAAGATTGATGTCCATCTCTCAAACAAGTTTCCATTATTTTAATCTTATTTTTCAAAATTTCCTCCTTATTTAATACTATTTAGTTCATATTATAACATAAATATTCTAAAAAAATTTTATATTCTTTTTAATTTTATTTGAGTTTATAAAAAAAACTCTCAAATTAATGAGAGTTGAGCTTAAAATTTTAAATATGTCATTGGATTTTGAACTTTTCCATTTTTTCTTATTTCAAAATGTAAATGTGGGCCACTAACTCTTCCAGTTGCTCCACTTAAAGCTATCTCTTCATTTTGAGATATTTTTTGTCCTTTTTTAACATCTATCTTACTCAGGTGAGCGTATCTTGTTTCATACCCATTTGAATGTTTTATAATAATCAGCTTTCCATAACCACTAGCTCTTCCAGCAAAACTTACAACGCCCTCTTCAACAGAAACAACTTTAGTTCCTGTTTTTGCTCTTAAATCTATTCCTGCATGATTTAAAACTTTTTTTAATACAGGATGTTTTCGAGTACCAAACTTACTTGTTAAAGTCATTGCTGATAAGGGATTAATAAATGTTTCGTAATTTGTCTGTTTTAGATATTCCTCTTTAAAACTAGTTAAATATTTAGAAACTTTTGGTTCTCTTAAAAAAACTTTAGTTCCTATTAAAAGTCTGTCACTATTATCTTCTTTTATTTTTTTTATATCTACCTCAAATTTCTTTGACAAACCTTCAAATGTATCGCCTTTTCTTATGGTATAAAATATTCCTGATTCTGTAGGAATATTTATTTTTTTACCAACTTGTAATACTCTTAAATTTTTATCAACGTTATTTGCATATATATAGTCACTTTTTATTTTATATTCTTTTGATAAATCAGATATAGTATCACCTTTTTTTATTGTATATTCTACATCTTTTAAAATTATTTTTTCCAAATTCATATTCTCATCAATTGAAATTTCTATTTCAGCCTCTTGTTCTTTCCATTCTTCTGAAATTTGATTTTCTAAATTTTTATCTACTAAGTTTTTTGTAGTCTTCAAATTTTCTGTTTTATTTTCTATTATTTCTTCAATTTTATTATCTTCTTCTAAAAATTTTTCAAGTACTTTAATTTCGTTCGAAATTTTTATATTTTTTTCAGATTCTATTTTTTTCAATTTAATCTCTCTATAAAAAATCGATATTACCAAAAATATTAAAATACTGATTATCATTATTTTACATTTTTTCATAATTCACCATTCTTTTCTTTTTTATGATCGAACATTTTAATTGTTATAAATTTTACCATATTTTTATATTTCAAGTCTAGTTTTTATTTTTATAGAAAAATTACAACTGGTTTTTTATTTTTAGGATGTTTAATTATTGTAACTTCTATTTCAAATATCTCTTTTATTTTTTTTTCTGTTATTATCTCTTGTGGTGAACCTTTATATTTTATCTCACCATCTTTTATTGCAATTATATAATCACAATATTGACTAGCTATATTGATATCATGAATTACAGCAACTACTGTTTTATTTAAACTTTTGACTAAATTCATAATTTCATATTGATATTTAATGTCCAAATGATTTGTTGGTTCATCCAATAAAAGAACTTCACTATTTTGAACTATAGATTGGGCTATTAACACTCTTTGCATTTCTCCACCAGAAAGAGTCAAAAAATTAGAATTTTTATACTTACTCATTCCAACTTTTTCTAAAGCATTTTCTACTTCTAAATTACAATTTTTTTTAAAAAATAAAGAGTTTTTATTATATGAACCCATTTCTACTATCTCTTTAACTGTAAAATCAAAATTTATTTTTTGATTTTGAGTTAATACAGATATTTTTTTAGATAAATCTTTGATTGAGTATTCATTTAATTCAATTCCATCTAAATATAATTTGTTTTTAGGAGGTCTATAAATTCTATATATATTTTTTAAAAGTGTACTTTTCCCACATCCATTTTGACCTATTATACCTACCATTTTTTTTTCTTTAATTTCTAAAGTTATATTTTTTAATATTTCGATTTCATCTATTACAAAATTTAGTTTTTTAATTTTTATCATGTTTTACCCTCCAAAGTTATAACTTTTTTTTCGTAGCATACTCATAAAAAATGGAGCACCTACTATTGATGTTATTACTCCTATTGGAATTTCTTGATTTTTAAATATCAATCTAGTTAAAATATCTGCTGCTAATAAAAATACTGCTCCTAAAAGAATTGAAGCTGGTATTAAACTTTTATGATTACTTCCTACTACTCCTCTACATATATGTGGAATAATTAGACCTACAAATCCAATAATTCCAGTTAGTGAAACTATAAAACCAGTTAAAAGAGTAGAAATTATAACTATAAAAAATCTAAATTTTACAATATCTAAGCCTATAGTTTGAGCTAATTCATCTCCTAATATTAAAATATTTAGTTCTTTATATTTAAAACTTACTAAAAAAATAGTAAATAATAATGCAATAAATAAAAAGTTTAAATCTTCCCATCTAGCTCCAGCTAAACTTCCAGATATCCAGAACATAGCTCCTTTTAAATCTGCTTCATTTTTAGCGGTTAAAACTAAAAATGTTGTCATTCCAGAAAAAAAAGAAGATATTGCTACTCCTGTAAGAATTAATTTACTTGTTGTATATCCTCTACTACCAGATAAAAAAAACACTAAAAAAGCTGTTAGCGTTCCAAAAACAAAAGCACCTATTGTCGTTGGAAATGTCATTCCTAAAACACCACCCAAAACTATTGATGAAACAGCTCCAAAACTAGCTCCAGAAGAAATTCCTAAAATATAAGGGCTAGCTAAAGAATTCTTAGTTAAAGCTTGCATTAATATTCCTATGATAGATAAACCACTACCCACTAAAATACATAAAAGAGCTCTTGGAACTCTTAAATTCCAAACTATAAATTCAGATGATTTTTTCCATTCAGCTAAGTACATTTCTTTATTCGATATTTTATTCAATAATATTTTAAAGATATTCTCTACAGATAATTGAACGTTTCCTATAAAAATAGATATAAATGATAAAAAAATCAAAACTATTATTCCAATCAATATAAAATTTTTACTACTTATTTTCACCTTAAACCTCTTTCAATTTATTTTGAATAATTTAACTTTTTTAAAAGTATATCCTCTGGCTTTACCTCTTCTAATTTTTTAGCTTTTTTTATATACATATTTTGAATCTCTTCAACCTCTCCCAAAGCTTTTAAATTTAAAATTACTTCAAACCCATTCTCTTCTAAAGATAATTTCCAAGATTCTTGAAT
Organism: Cetobacterium sp.; assembly: GCA_051654725.1. GTDB lineage: Bacteria > Fusobacteriota > Fusobacteriia > Fusobacteriales > Fusobacteriaceae > Cetobacterium_A. The sequence continues at coordinate 19,092 of JBOFYP010000183.1, read as the reverse complement.
ATCTTTTTTAGCGTGATTTCCTGCAACAAACATAAGGGGCATTAATATTACTTTTTCTTTTCCAGCAAGTTTTAATTCTTTTACAACTTTTTCTACTCCTGGGTAACCTTCTACTGTCCCTATATATATTGGCTTATCTAAATCTCTAGCAATATAATCTAACATTGGATAAGCTGAATGTGATGAATGTGATGTTCCATGCCCTATCATTACTATTGCTTCATTTTTTTCTAAATTACCAATTTCTTCTTCTATAAAGTTTAATAGATTAAAATAATCTTCTGTTGTTGTTAAAAGAGGATCTCCTATTCTTATATCATCAAATTTTTCATTATATTGGCCAATTTCTCTTCTTAATGCATCCATCTCTATTCCGTTTATTATATATGTTGGTTGAAAAATTATATTTTTATATTCCTCTTTCAGAAGCTTTTCTAAAATTTCTAATGTATTTAAATTTTGAATTCCTTTTTTAAAAAGTTTTTTATTTATCATTCTTGAAGTATATATTGAAAAAAAATCTGAAGTTGGGAACTCATTTTTTAATTTTTTATTGATTACATCTATTGTTTTTTCTCTTGTTTCTTCAAAGGTTGTTCCAAAATGTACTCCTATAATTGCACGTTTTTTTAAATTCATATTCTCACCTTAATATTTATTTTTTTAAATTTATTGTTTAAATAATCTTAGCACTTTACATTTTTATTTTCAATCAAAAAAAATCACCCTAAGGTGATTTTTAATTTTTACTCTTCACTTGAATTTGATTCATTTCCTGCTTCTAAATCTTTATAAACTACTTCATTTAAATTTCCTAAACTTTTATCAACCATTAAAGCATTTGTAACTGATCCTATTACATTCAACATTGTTCTAGGCATATCTATAATTGGATCTATAGCTAATATTGGATTAATCAATGGGAACATTGATGCTAATCCTGTTCCTGATAAAGCTACTGAAGCTGCCATTGTTGCTGTTCCAGGTATTCCTGCTATTCCTAATGAACTAATTGCAACAACTATTATAGACATAGCTATCAATGTTATATCCAAAGGTTGACCACTCATATTTGTTACAAATACAATTGTTAATGCTGGGAATATACCTGCACAACCTTGCATTCCTGCTGTTGTTCCAAAACTTGCAACAAAACTTGCTGTTGATTCGCTAACACCTAATTTATCTGTTAAAGTTGAAATTGTTACAGGTAAACAACCAACACTAGATCTTGATGTAAATGCTAAAATCATTAAAGACATACTTTTCTTTACATATGTCAATGGATTTAATCCAAAGAATGAAACAGCAATCATTTGTATAATAAACATTATTGCTGTTGCTAAGTATAATACTGCTATAAATTTCCCAACCTCTGCAATTGCTCCTATACCTTTCTGAGCAATAGTATTTGCTAAAAGAGGTACTACTGCTAAAGGCATCCATCTAATTATACTCATTGCCATAGACACTATTATTTTTTGGAATGCATTTATTAAATCAAAGAATGGTTTTACAATAGCCATATACTTCTTTGACATTCTTTTAGCTGCTACTCCTACTATTGCAGAGAATATGACTAATCCAACAATATTTAATTTAACCATTGCTTCAACTGGATTTGATGGAATTAAAGCTTTTAAAGTATCAACTATATTGCTAACTTCTCTAATCTTTCTTCCACTATCTACTAAAGCTGCTCCTATACCGTTTGATGAAACTTTTCCAACTTCAAAAATCTCTCCTAAAAATATACCAACACCAACTGATATAGCAACCATAACTAAAGTTACTATTAAACTTCTTTTTACCAAATCACCTAAATTTGCATCTTCCTTCATATTTATAATTACATGAATTATTGATACCATAACTAAAGGAATAACCAACATTCTAATTAATGATATAAATCCTCCACCTAGTAGGCTATACCATAATGTTGTTTCTCTTACAAACACTAAATCCATAGGATTTTCTGGAAAACCTGCTGTAAATTGAATTACTAATCCTAAAATTAATCCTACTACTGTTGCTATCATAACTTTTGCTGAAAAATTAAATTTTTTCTTTGGTAAAAGGTTTATTAAATATAAAATTACCAATAAAATCCCTAGAAAAATAACTGTTTTTAAATCACTAATCATTAAAAAATTTTGAAAAAATATACTGTTCATTTTGTCCCCCTATATTAATTAAATTACTTTGCTACGTTTCCTGCGACATTCATTGCATCCCATGTTCTAGCGAATGGTGGTGCATAACAGAAGTCCATCATTCCTATCTCATCTACTGTTAATTTTGAATAAATTGCAGTTGCTAAAGAATCAACTCTTAATACTGCTCCTTTTTTTCCTGCTATTTGTCCTCCTAAAAGAATTCTTGTATTTGCATCATATATTAGCTTTACAAAAATATCTTCTCTTCCTGGATAATAACTTGTTTGATTTTTATCTTTTATAAATACAGTTTTATAATCAATTCCCATTTTTATTGCTTCATTCTCTGTTATTCCAGTTCTTCCAGCTTCTAAATCCATAACTTTAACTGCTGCTGAACCAAGAGTTCCTGCGAATTTAACTTCTAATCCTGCTAAATTTTCTCCTACAACTCTTCCTATTTTATTAGCTGTTGTTGCAAGTGGAATGTAAACATTTTCTTTTCTTACTAAATGAGGAACAGTTGCACAATCTCCAGCTGAATAAATAGAATCAATACTAGTTCTTCCATAATGATCTATTACTAAAGCTCCATTAGATAGCATCTCTATACCTGTTTCTTTTAAAAAATTTGTATTTGGTCTTACTCCAGTTGAAATTACAACAATATCAGCTGGATATTGACCTTTATTTGTTTTTACTGCTACTACTTTTCCATTTTCTTCAATAATTTCTTCTACAATTTCTTCTAAATGAAGACTTAAAGATTCGTTATTTTTAATCTCTTCTTCCATAATATCAGTTATCTCTTTATCAAAGCTTTCTAATAAAACTCTATCTCCTAATTGAATTATTCTGATACTTTTTTTACCTAAATGCTTAGCAGCCTCTGCAACTTCAAGACCTATATATCCAGCTCCAACTATTAATATCTCTTGATTTTCTTCTTTTAACATCTCTTCTTTTAAAACTATTCCATCTGTATACTCTTTTAAAGTATAAACACCTTTTGTTGATAGATTTTTAATAGGTGGCATTATAGCATGAGCTCCTGTTGCTACCATCAATTTGTCATAATTATCTGTAAAAATCTCTTCTGTTAATAAATTTTTAATAGTTAATTCTTTCTTATCTACATTTATCCCTATTACTTCGTGCTTTATTTTTATATTCATTCCTGCTTTTATAAATTCTTCAACTGGTCTTGCTATCATCTCTGTTACATCTTCAAAAAAATCTCCAACATAATAAGGTAATCCACATGCTCCCCATGAAACTATTTCTGTTTTTTCATAGATTACTATTTCAGCTTTTTTATCCACTCTACTTGCTTTTGCTGCTGCTGACATTCCTGCTGCTACTCCACCGATTATTATTATTTTCATTTTTCCTCCTAAAAATATTTTAGTTATTTAACATTATTTCTAAAATTACTTCGTCCGTTTTTTTCAATCCTTCTTGAGCTAAAACTTTAACATTTGCTAATGTTTTTTCTACATTTTCTCCTACAATACCTTCTCCGTATTCGAATTTTCTATTCTTTTTTGATAAATAATAAGAATCAAACGCCATTCCTACTGAACTTGCTATTTTAGTAGCACATGAACTTTTTGCACCATCACAAATCATTCCAGATAATGTTGCTAAAGTTGTTTCAATTGCAGAATCAATTCTTTCTAATGGCATTTTATCTAAAAATGCTAAAGACCCAGCTACTCCTGCTCCACCACAAACAACACCACAATAAGCTGATAATCTTCCAACATTTGATTTTATATGGATTGTTGTTAAATGTGAGAAAAATAAACCTCTTATTAATTCCTCGTAAGATAACTCTTTCTCTTCACAATATTTTATAATTGGTAATGACGCTGACATACCTTGATTTCCACTACCACTTGTTGTCATTACTGGCATAGAACATCCATTCATTCTAGCGTCACTTCCAGCACTAGCAAAACTTACTATTTTATTTTTTAAATCCTTTCCGTAAACCCCTTCTTCCATTCCTTCATGTAAAGTTTTTCCTATACCAATTCCATAATCATTTTTTAATCCCTCTTTTGCTATAGCTGAATTATAAGAGATAACTTTATCAAATATAGGACTAATAAGACTTAAATCAATATTTTTTGATAACTCATAAATCAATTCTAAAGTTAAAAAATCTTTATCTGTCATAATTGCATCATTAACTATTTCATCACAAGAACCACCTTTTATTCTTAAACCATTTCTTTCAATCTTAACTATATTTGTATGATAGTCTTTTATCTCTATCATTACTATGTTTTCATTTAAAAATCCTGTTGCTCTCATATGAAGTTTTGTATCTCCATCTATTTTTGTAACTGTTATTCTTTTTTCATTTAAATATTTTTTTACTTCATTTAATCTATTTTTTTCTATATTTGATATAACCATTAACTCTTTTGATGAATCTCCTAATATTGTACCCAAAGCTATTGCTGATTCTATTCCAACCATTCCTTCTGAGTTTGGAATTTTAACACTCTTAACATTTTTAATTAAATTTCCAGATAATGCAATCTCGATTTTTTCTGGAATACCTTCTAATATTGTTGTTAATTTACTTCCGATATAAGCTAAAGCTATTGGTTCTGTACACCCCTCAGCTGGCACTATTTCTTCATCTAAAATTTTTAAAATTTTATCTACTATCTCCACAAAAATCCCTCCTTTTTAGTCTTTATAAATATAAATAATAAATATCATAAAAATATAATAAGCAATTTCTGTTTTAATAAATTTTCAAATATTTTACATTCATCCTACTTATAATTATCATTTTTCCTTTATCTATATTTTTTTATAATTCTTGACTTTTTTAATAAGAAAAACAAATTATATCATATATAATTTGTTTTGAAAAGTTTTGTTTAGTCTTTTTATTTGACACAAAAGTCAAAAAAAGGCGAGAATATTATTCTCACCTTTTTTAAAATGCTGTTACAACTCCACCTTTATATGTATTTTCTATATACTCTTTTACTTTTGTGCTTTGTAATGCTTTTATTAATTTTTGTATATCATCTCTTTTTTCATCGCCTTTTCTTACAGCGATAACATTAGCATATGGAGATTCTTTTCCCTCTATAAGCAATGCTTCTGATAAAGGATTTAATCCTGCTTCTAATGCATAATTTCCATTTACTATAGCTATATCTACATCTGATAACGCTCTAGGAATTTGAGCTGCATCTAGTGATTTAAATTTTAAATTATTTTTATTTTCTATAATATCAAACTCTGTTACTAAAAGATCTTCTGGATTTTTTAATTTTATAATTTCATTATTATGAAGTAAAATAAGAGCTCTTCCTCCATTTGTAGGATCATTTGGTATAGCAACAATTCCACCTTTTTTTATTTCTTCTATCTTATTAATTTTTTTCGAATATACACCTAATGGTTCTACATGAATATTTCCAGCAACTGTTAATTGTAAATTTTTTTCTTTTGAAAATGTATCTAAATAAGGTTTATGTTGAAAAAAGTTTGCATCTAACTCTTTTGAATCTAGTAATAAATTTGGTGTTACATAATCAGTTAATTCTATAATATTTAAATCAATGTTCTCTTTTTTTAAATCCTCTTTTATTAATTGTAATAACTGTACATGAGGAACTGGTGATGCTCCAATTTTTAATGTGCTTGAATAACTTATTACTGATCCTAGTAAACTTAAAACTAAAAATATTTTCTTCATAATTACCTCCCAGTTTTTTTTAATCTATTTGAAATTAAATTACCTAACAATTGAATAATTTGAACCAATGCTATTATAATTAAAACAGAATAAATCATTATATCTAATTTAAAACGATTATATCCAAATCTTATTGCTAAATCTCCTAATCCTCCTCCTCCAATAGCACCTGCCATTGCTGATAAACCAATTAAATTGATTATCAATAAAGTTATTCCTTGAACTAAAGAAGAAAGTGCTTCTGGAATCATAACTTTAAAAATTATTGTAGAATTATTGGCACCCAAGCTTTGGCTTGCCTCTATAACGCCTTTATTTACTTCTAAAACGCAGTTTTCAACTATTCTAGCTACAAATGGTGCCGCTGATATTGAAAGCGGTATAATGGCTGCTGTGCTTCCTATCGTGGTTCCTACTAAAAATCTAGATAGCGGTAAAAGTAAAATCATTAAAATAATATAAGGAAATGACCTTGTTATATTTATAATTGCATTCAAGCTTTTATTTATTAACTTATTTTGATATATATGATTATCCGATGTTATCGCCGCTAATATTCCTAAAGGGAATCCTATAAGAGAAGAAAAAAGTGTTGAAAGAAACACCATATAAATTGTTTCTGTTGTTGCTTGAATTAACATATTAATTACCATCATATATCACCTCTACTCCTACTTTTAAACTAGAAAACCATTTAATTGCTTCTTCTTGATTTTTTATATCTCCGATTAATTCAACTATTAAATGTCCAACTTGCATTGTTGATAATAAATCTATTGCTCCACCCAAAATGTTTATATCAAGATTAAATTTTTTAACAACTTTAGATAAAATTGGATTACCTGCTAAAGATCCTAAAAATATTAATTTAATTATTCGGTTTCCTTGCTTTTTTATAAATTCAATATCCTCTTTTTCCTGTGGTGGAATATATGATACTAATTCTTTTGTTATTGGAGCTTTAGGATTTGAAAATATCTCGTAAGTTTTTCCAGTCTCTATTATTTCTCCATTTGACATAACTGCAACTTTATCACAAATTTCTCTTATAACTTCCATTTGATGTGTTATAAGAACAACTGTTAAATCCATTTTTTTTTGAATCTCTTTTATTAAACCTAGTATAGATTTTGTAGTTTTAGGGTCTAAAGCTGATGTTGCTTCGTCTGACAAAAGAATATCTGGATTATTTGCAAGAGCTCTAGCTATAGCTACCCTTTGCTTTTGGCCTCCTGAAAGCTGTTCTGGATAACAACTTTTTTTATCTTTGAGATGAACAAGTTCTAATAATTCATTCACCCTTTCATTAATTTTATTTTTTTTCCAACCAGCAATTTCTAATGAAAAAGCTATATTTCCTCTTACATCTCTAGAATTTAAAAGGTTAAAATGCTGAAAAATCATACCTATTTTTTTTCTTTTATCTAAAAGTTCATTTTTTGTTAGATTTGATAATTTAAATCCATCTATTTCTATTTCACCACTATTTAGTGACTCTAATCCATTAAATAATCTTATTAATGAAGATTTACCTGCTCCACTTAAACCAATTATTCCAAATATCTCTCCTTTTTCTATAGTTAAAGAAACATCTTTTACAGCATGAAATTTATTTTCATATACTTTATTAACATTTTTTAAAGTAATCATGAATATACCTCCTCTCTTGTATAAAAAAAACCCATCTTAAATTAATTTAAGATGGGAGTAATCGTTTCATATTACTTCGTCCATCTTTCTGGAGTTAGCACCACACTCATTGGTAGGTTGCTGAAACGTCAACGGGCCAGTCCCTCGGTTTCTCTTGATGGTTTTTATGTATAATATATCATTTGAAAAAAAATGTCAATATTTTAATTAAATAAAATTTTATTTTTGTTTATAGTCATGTTATTTCTCTTTTTATTCTAGAATTTATACATGCTAAAAATTCATAATGTGGAACTTTTAAAAAATTCATAGCTTCTTCAAGATCATAAAAAACCTCTACTAAATCTCCTTCTTTAACTGAATCATCCACTAAAATAAAGCTGCTATCCATGCTAATGTGAACTATTTTAAACTTTTTATTATTGATAATAGACATAATACCTTCTGATCTCTTTGAAAATCCATCTCCATAACCTAATCTAATTTTAGCAATTTTTTTTGTATCTATATATAATTTATCTTTCTTTTGATAGCCTATATATTTTAATTCGTCTATATTTTTGATATCTAAAATTTTTCCAATCAATTTAAACACTCTTTTTATATTTGGATCATAATATCCTAACTCTTGTAATCCTAATAAAATTGTTCCACATCTAACATGGGTACAAACAGCTCCCTCTATAGACATTACTCCAGAACTATTTTGCAGATGAATAACTCCAAATCTTTCTTTTCCTAACTCTGCTAATAAATATTCAAATTTTTTTTCTATTTTTACCATATCTTCATAATCTGCTGCAAAAACATGAGTACTAAACCCTTTAAATTTTAAATCTTTTTCTATTATTATTTTTTTTAATTTAGAAAAATCTTTTTCTACAACCCCATTTCTTCCAAAACCAAAATCTATTTTTAAATGTAATTGTTGAGTACTTATTTTTTCCTTTAATAGAAATTCTAAGTCTTTTAAACTATTTACAACCATTTCTATATTGTTGTTTTTAGTTAAAATCTCTAAATTTTCAACTGTTTCTAAAATTAATATTTTTATATTATTTAATTTCAAACTCAGAATTTTGTGAGCTTCACACTCTCTTGCTACAGCGAAATATTTGCATCCACTACTCCATAATATTTTAACTATCTCTTCTATTCCGTGTCCATAAGCATTTGCTTTTACAACTGCTATAATCTCTTTTTTTCTTAATTTTTTTATATAATTATAATTATGTATAACATTTTCTTTATTAACTAATATTACAAAATCTTTAGATTTCAATTTTTCCTCCTTGTTTTAAATATAAAAAATTAAAAAAAAAGGTGAAACAATGTTTCACCTTTTATATTTTATCCTAATAATTCTTCATTATACTTATCTATTTCAGCTAAAATATCTTCTGTTGTGCTCATAGCCATTACTCTTTCAACAAGTGCTTCTGCTGAAGCCTTATCCATAGCCATTATATTTTTCTTTACTTTTGCAATTGATATAGCTGACATTGAGAATGCGTCTAATCCCATTCCAAATAATAGAGCTGTTGCTCTAGCTTCTCCTGCAAATTCTCCACACATTGATATAGATATTCCACCTTCATGTGCTCCATCTATAGCTGCTTTTATAGCTGCTAAAACCCCTGGATTATATGTATCATATAAATGAGAAATTCTTTCGTTTCCTCTATCAACAGCAAGTGTATATTGAGTTAAATCATTTGTTCCTATTGAGAAGAAGTCAACCTCTTGTGCAAACCATTTTGCTCTGAAAGCTGTTGCAGGAGTTTCAATCATTATTCCTAATTGAATATTTTCATCAAACTTTACTCCTTCTAATCTTAACTCAGCTTTACACTCTTCTAATAATTCTTTTGATTTTCTACACTCTTCAATTGATATAACCATTGGTAACATTATTTTAATATATCCGAAAGCTGAAGCTCTTAAAAGTGCTCTAAATTGATCTTTTAAAATTTCAGGTCTATCTAAACATATTCTTAATGCTCTCCATCCTAAGAAAGGATTTTCCTCATGTGGTAATTCCATATATGGTAATGATTTATCTCCACCAATATCCATAGTTCTTATTGTTACTGGTAATGATTTTCCATTCTCATCCTTCATAGATTCAGCAACAATTTTATAAGCTTCGAATTGTTCGTCCTCTGTTGGGAATCTATCATTTGCCATAAATAAGAATTCTGTTCTGTAAAGACCTATTCCATTTCCACCATTTCTTAAAACTCCTGCAACGTCTTTAGGAGATCCTATATTTGACCAAGCTCCTACTGTAATTCCATCTTTTGATGTTGCTGTTTTATCTTTTAATTGCTTTAATAGCTCTTTTTCATCTAAGTAATTTTGTCTTTTCTTTGCATATTTTTCAATATCTTCATTTGTTGGATTTAATATTACATCTCCTGTTAATGCATCAACTATAATTGGTTCTTCATTTTTTACAGAAGTTGTTATATTCCCAGTTCCAACAACTGCTGGAATCTCTAAAGATCTTGCCATGATTGATGAATGTGCCGTTTTTCCTCCAATATCAGTTACAAATGCAACTACATTTTTCAAATCTAATTGTGCTGTATCTGAAGGTGTTAAATCTCTTGCAACTACAATTGAATTTGGTGGAAGTGATGAAAGATCAACTATGTCTATACCAACTATGTTGTATAGCCATCTTTTAGCGATATCTCTTAAATCTGCAGCTCTCTCTCTTAAATATTCATCTTCTAAATTTGCTAACATATCACAATACCCACTGATACCTTGCTCTAAAGCATTTTCTGCAGTTATTTTTTCATCTTCAATTAATTCAATAACTTCATCAAATAAATCTTCATCTTCTAATAATGTTATATGTCCATCAAATATAGCTGCTTTATCTTCACCTAATTGTCTAGCTGTTTTTTCTCTAATTTTTTGTAATTGTTCTTTTGTTTTATCTCTTCCCTCAATTAACTTTTCTTTTTGAATTTCTATATTAGAACATTCAGCTCTATCTATGAAAAGCTCCTCTTCTTTATATAAAAATACTTTTCCTACCGCTACCCCTGGAGATGCGTCTATACCTTTTACAAATTTTCTCATATCTTATCTCTCCCAAAATTTAAGTTTTTAACCAAAAAAAGGATAGAGTTACCCCCATCCTTCTCACACTTCAAACTATAGTACTTTAAATTAGTCCTTTAGATTTTCAAGTAGGTGAACTAACTTTTCTACTGCTTCGTTTTCATCTTCCCCTGAAGCGTGAACTGTTATTTTTGCACCTTTTTTAATTCCTAAAGAAAGTAACTTTAATAAAGATGTTCCTTTTACTTTTTTCCCCTCTTCATTTTCTAACTCAATTTGAGATGTAAATGTTTTTGCTAAACTTACAAATTCGTTACCAGGTCTTGTGTGTAGTCCTGTTTCGTTTTTAATTTCAACCGTTTTATTTATCATAATCCTACTCACCTTTCAACATTTATTGTTTATTAATTAAATAAAAATTCAAATTTATTATTCTAATATAGAATACTGAATTTTCAAAATTTTGTCAATTTTTATTTTGAATTGTTTTTTTGTCAAAAAATGTTCATTTTTAAGTCTTTAACTGTGTTTTTTATAATATTTCATTTATTTTTTACACTTATATTTAACATTTGTATACTTTTGTTAAATTTAATCATTAATAACTCTTTCAATATATTTCTTTATTGTATTGAAATATATTTTTTTAGATTTTCTTTTCATCGTAAGTAAAAAGTTTACATCTATATTTTCTTCTACAGAACACAAATTAATTGCTTGTTCTTCTATTTTTAATTTTTCGTACTCATCATAATTATCAAAAACATTTAATATATCAATTGAGATTTCTGTTTCATCAATTAAATCTTTTAAACTATTTATAACTGGTTTTTTTACTGTTTTTCTTGATTGGTTAATTTTTTTGTTTGTTGTTAAATTTTTGTCTTTTGTCAAATTATTAAACAATGTTAAATTTTGTTTTGAGTCATCTGGTTTTTGATTTAATAAATTTTTTAACACTCCATTTATGTACTGGACTAAAGTTGTTTTTATATTAGCATTTAAATTTTTATATATAATTTTTAACACTTCCGCTAATATAATTTCTCCCTCTTCAATAAATATTTTTCTAATTTTAGTATCTGTTCTTTTATCCCATGATCTAGAAACATAAATATTTTTTTTAGATTTTTGAATATATTTATTTATTTCTTCTGGATAATTAAACTCTTTATTTTTTTGTTTTATTTTTTCATTGTATTTTATAAGCTTTTCTGAAGAATTTATTTTTTGTTTTATTTCTTCAACAGCTTCTATAATTTCAGCTTCTTCTATCTCTTGAGTACTAAAATCTTGTTTTTCTATATATCTTTCTTTTTCTTTAGAATAGCTTATTTCTCTAGGTTTATTTAGCTTATTTGTTTCAATAAACGACGAAATATGACATTCTCCATCTTTTTCACTATTGAATTTATAAATTATATAATAAGTATCTTCTTCTTTACTTTGACAAGATTTATAATATTCTACATAACCAAGTTCAACTAGTACATCATAAGCTTTTTGAACTCTTTTTAAAACTTGTTTCATTCTACAAAGTATATAAGTTTTTACTTCCCCACTTTTATTTATTCTTTCTGTTGTTTGTTCTGTTTTTAAAGGTACTATAGCCGCAATTGTTCTTAAATTAATTTTATCCTCTTGTTTTTCATATCTTATTTTACTTATATATTTATAAATTCTACCAGCAATAGGGTCTTTTGCTAATATTTCCATAAGAGCTTTTGAATTGTATTTTATATATCTTTTATCACTAATTTTTTTTCGTATATTTTTATTTAAAGTTACTCTATAAAAAATTTTTTTACCTTTTTTTAATTTTTGATAAGTTAATAATTTAAACTCCTCATCTTCAAATTTATATTTCCCTAATTTTGTATGATTAGAAACTACAAATTGATACTCTGTATTTTTAAGATTTTTTAAAGCTTGTTCAACTTTTGTATAATAAGTTCTATTCATTTTATTTCCTAAAAAACGTACAATAAAATCTGAAATTTCAAATTCAATATACTCATCTTCATTTTCTAACTCTTTTTTTGCTTCGTAAGTTGAAATTAAATAAGTATATATTTTTTCTTCAAAAATAGAAGGCTGAAATACCTTGTCTTTTGAATCTTTAGCTACCAAAGTACAATACATAGTAACTCCTAGGTCTTCAAAAGAATATTGAAAATTTACACGTTTATTTTGTTTTTGTGGAGTAAAAAATGGAAAAACTATCATTTCTACAGGTATATTTATAACATTATCTTTTAAATTTAGAAAATTACCTGTTTCTTTGATTATAACTTCTCTAACTTCTATATCTGGTAATTGATTCAATCGTATATCTATTTTTGTTATATCTGTTAAAAGTGACCCCGTAGAAGTTATATTAAAATTTTCTAAAATATTATCTTTTTCTTTTTTTCCTTTTTTCTCCATTGAAACCTCTCTATAAAATTTATAATACTAAATATGTATATTAACAGTAATAATCATATTTAATGCTTTAATAATATAACATTTTTTTTGTATATTAACAATAATAAATTAGTAGTTCTATAAAGTACTTATTTCATTACGTTTTTAATATAAATAAATTATAAAACCTTTTAAAAATAAAGGCTTTTAACAATGTATACTAACAATAATATTTTAATTCTTAATCTAACCTTTGATTTTACTATATTTATTTCTTATTTTTAATTAAAAGATATTGATTTTATTAGCTTAGATAAATGTACATTAACAATAATACTTTAATATGCTTTTTATCCATTGATTTTATTGAGTTTTATAATTTTAAAAATATTCAAATCCTTTAAAATCAAGACTTTATTCAATGTACATTAACAATAATATTTTTATCCATTTAAAAAGCCTTGATTTTACTGAGTTATAGAAATTTTATTTTATTCAATCACTAATAAAATCAATACTTTTTGGAATGTATATGGATAGTAATATTTTTTTTATAATGAACTCAATAAAATCAATGGCTGGAGATATGTTTTTTCTTTAACTCTGTCTGTACATATAACATTATACAAAAAACAAATAACAACTATACGTGCGTAAAATAAATCATAAATTAATAGATATTATTAAACCAATTTTTTATTTATCAGAATTTACTTGACAAAACACAAAATTTCTTCTAAAATATTTATCTGAAATGTAGATGTTTTTAGGAGGTGAAAAAATGAAAAGAACTTATCAACCAAACAACAGAAAATACAAGAAAGATCACGGATTTAGAGCTAGAATGGCAACTAAAAACGGTAGAAATGTATTAAAAAGAAGAAGAGCAAGAGGAAGACAAGTATTATCAGCATAAAACCCGGTGATCTATAACACCGGGTTTTTAAAGATTTGAGGACTATTTTAGGGAGTTAAAAATTATGATCAATTTAAAAAAAAATAGGGAGTTTCAAAATGTTTATAATTATGGAAAAAAATCATTTGGATATTACTCTCTTATTTTTTTTAAAGCAAATGAAACAAACGAAAACAAATTTGGATTTGTTGTAAGTAAAAAAACAGGAAATGCAGTTTGTAGAAATAGATTAAAAAGATTATTTAGAGAGTATTGTCGTTTAAATGAGAAAAACCTTAATTTAGGTTATGATATAGTCTTTGTAGCTAAAAGAACAGCTGGTGAGAAGTTTAAAACATTAAGTTTTGAGGAGATGAATAAAGATCTTAACAAAGTTCTTAAAAATTCTAAGCTATATCAAAAATAATTTAAATTTTATTTTGAAAAAAATTATCTTAAAGTCAATAAGATTTTATCAAAAATATATTTCAATATTTTTGGGGAAAAACTGTATATTCCAACCGACGTGTTCAAAGTATATGATTGATGCTATTGAAATACATGGTCTTTTTAAGGGGTTATATCTAGGAATAATACGAATTTTAAGATGTCATCCATATTCTAAAGGGGGACATGATCCTGTACCACCAGTTAAAAAATGCGGAGGAAAAAAATAAATGGAATTTTTATACAAAGTATTCGAACAAATATTGATTTTTATAAATGGAATTACTGGAAATTTTGGTTTAGCTATAATTGGATTAACAATATTAATAAAAATAATATTATTACCATTAACGTTAAAACAAGATAAATCTATGAAAAAAATGAAACAAATACAACCATTGTTAGAAGAATATAAAGAAAAGTATGGTAATGATAAAACTTTACTAAATCAAAAAACAATGGAACTTTACAAAGAAAAAAATGTGAATCCGGCTGGAGGGTGTTTACCACTAATAGTTCAATTACCAATTTTATGGGCACTTTTTGGAGTGTTAAGAGTTGAAAGAGGAATAGTTCCTCCTGAATCATTCTTATGGATGAACTTATTACAACCGGATCCTTATTATATATTACCTGTTTTAAATGGAATAGTAGCATTTATTCAACAAAAATTAACAGGAACAGATAGTAATCCACAAATGAAACAAATGATGTATATATTCCCTGTAATGATGATATTTATATCTTATAAAATGCCAGCAGGATTACAAATTTACTGGTTAACATCAAGTTTTGTAGGAATTTTACAACAGTATTTCATTATGAAAAAAGGAGACTAGAACTAAAGTTATGGAAAATATAATTGAAATCAAAGCAAGTAATAAAGAAATTGCTGTTGCTAGAGCTATTAAAATATTGGAAGTTACTGCTGATCAAGTTATTCAAGTTACTGAATTACAAAAACCTAAATCGTTTTTTGGTTTTTTTGCAAAAGATGGATTCTATAAAATTGAAATCAATAGAGAAAATATAATTGAAAAAACTGAAGATTTAGATGTAAATGTAAAAGAAGAGGCAGTAAAAACTATTTTAAAAACAGAAAACAAAGAATTAAAAAAAGAAAATAAAGAAAAAGATATTATAAGAATTTCTCAAGAATTACTGAATAAAATGGGACTTGATCTAGAAGTTGAAGTTTTAAGACTAGAAGGAAAAAATTGTGTTATAAATCTTTTTGGTGAAGATAATGGTATTATTATTGGAAAAAAAGGAAAAACACTTAATAGCTACGAATATCTATTAAATACTTTAATAAAAGATATTAGAATAGATGTTGATGTAGAAGGGTTTAAAGAAAAGAGAAATGTAACTCTTAGAGATTTAGCAAGAAAAATGTCGGAAAAAGCAATGAAAACGACTAAACCAATAAAATTAAATCCAATGCCTCCTAGAGAAAGAAAAATAATACATGAAGTTGTAAATAAATATGTAGAATTAGATACTTACAGTGAAGGAAAAGACCCTAAAAGATATATAGTAATTAGAAAAAAGAAATAGGGGTGAGTTTATGTTTGATACTATTGCTGCCATTTCAACTCCAAGAGGAGAAGGTGGAATAGGTATTGTTAGATTATCAGGAAGTGATTCTTTATGTATACTAACAAAAATATTTAAACCTATATCAAAAAAAAGTGTTAATGAGCTTAGAAATTTCAGTATTAATTATGGACATCTATATGATGGAGAAGAATTAATAGATGAAGTTTTAGTTTCGATTATGAAAGGTCCTAACACTTATACAAAAGAAGATATTGTTGAAATAAACTGTCACGGTGGATTTTTAATTACAGAAAGAGTTTTAGAATTAGTTCTAAAAAGTGGAGCTAGAATAGCTGAAATAGGTGAATTCACAAGAAGAGCTTTTATGAATGGAAGACTTGATTTAACTCAAGCTGAAGCTGTTATAGATTTAATTCATGGAAAAACAGATAAAAGTATATCTTTATCTTTAAATCAACTTAGAGGAGATTTAAGAGAACAGATAGATATATTAAAAAAAGAATTACTAGATGTTTCAGCTCACGTAAATGTTGTATTGGATTATCCTGAAGAAGGAATAGATGATCCATTGCCAACTGATTTAGTTGAAAATCTTCATCATGTAGTAGAAACAACTAATACTTTAATCAAATCTTATACCAAAGGTAAAATGATAAGAGAAGGAGTAAAAACAGCAATTGTTGGAAAACCAAATGTAGGTAAGTCTAGCTTATTAAACTCTATTTTAAGAGAAGAAAGAGCGATTGTAACTCATATTGCAGGAACAACAAGAGATGTAATAGAAGAAGTTGTTAATTTAAATGGTATTCCTTTAGTTTTAGTTGATACAGCTGGAATTAGAAAAACTGATGATTTAGTAGAAAATATCGGTGTGGAAAAATCTAAAGAATTAATAGAAAAAGCAGATTTAATATTATTTGTAGTTGATAACTCTAGAGAGCTGACTGAAGAAGATTTAAAAATTCACGAAAAAATAAATGCAGATAAAGTTATTGGACTTATAAATAAAACAGATGTGGATTCAAAGTTAGATGTAACGCCTTTAACAAAAATAAAAAAATGGATTAAAATATCTGCTTTAGAAAAAATAGGAATAGATTCTATGGAAAAAGAAATTTACAATTATGTTGTTTCTGGTCAAGTAGAAGATAGTTCTGAAAAATTAGTAATAACTAATGTTAGACATAAGTCAGCTTTAGAAAAAACTAAGCAAGCAGTAGAAAATATATTTGAAACAATAAATATAGGATTACCAATGGATTTAATAGCTGTAGATTTAAAAGAAGCTTTAGATTCTTTATCAGAGGTAACCGGTGAGATTAGTAATGAAGATCTTTTAGATCATATCTTTAGTAATTTCTGTGTAGGAAAATAAAGTTAGCCACAGATAATAAATCTGTGGCTATAATTTTTTTTATGTATATGAACAAAAATAAGAGGAGTGACTATGAATTTTAAATATGATGTAATAGTTGTAGGTGGAGGACATGCTGGAGTTGAAGCAGCTTTAGCAAGTGCTAGATTGAATAGAAAAACATTATTATTTACTTTATGTTTAGATAATATTGGAATGATGTCTTGCAATCCATCTATAGGAGGACCAGGAAAAAGTAACTTAGTAGCTGAAATAGATGTATTAGGTGGAGAAATGGGACGTCATACAGACCAGTTTAATCTTCAATTAAAACACTTAAATACAAGTAAAGGACCTGCAGCTAGAATAACAAGAGGACAAGCAGATAAATTTTTATATAGAACAAAAATGAAATCGTTATTAGAAAAAACAAAAAATTTAGAAATAATGCAAGATACTGTTGATGAACTTTTAATAGAAAATGGAGCAATAACAGGAGTAAAAACAGCATTAGGAATAGAGTATAACTCTGAAACAGTAGTATTAGCAACAGGAACATTTTTAAAAGGTAGAGTTGTTATAGGAGATGTAAAATATCCTGCAGGAAGAATGGGTGAAAATTCTGCAGAAAAATTATCAGAAAGTTTAGAGAAAAATGGAATAATTTTAGAAAGATATCAAACTGCAACACCTCCAAGAATAGATAAAAGAACAGTTGATTTTAGTGTAATGAAGCCTTTATATGGAGAAGAAAATCCAAGATATTTCTCTATATACACAGATAAAAAGAAAAATAATGTAGTTCCGACTTGGTTAACTCATACATCTGAAGAGACATTAAATGTAACGAAAGAGTTATTAAAATATTCCCCAATAGTATCAGGAATAATAGAAACTCATGGACCAAGACATTGTCCATCATTAGATAGAAAAGTATTAAATTTTCCAGATAAATTTGATCATCAAATTTTCTTAGAGTTAGAATCAAGTGATTCAAATGAATTGTATGTAAACGGTCTTACAACGGCTATGCCGCCATTTGCTCAAGAAGCTATGCTAAGATCTATAAAAGGATTAGAAAAGGCTAAAATCATGAGATACGGCTACGCTGTGGAGTATGATTATGCTCCAGCATCACAGCTATATCCAAGTTTGGAAAGTAAAAAAATAAAAGGATTATATTTTGGAGGACAAATAAACGGGACTTCAGGATATGAAGAGGCTGCAACACAAGGATTTATTGCAGGAGTTAATGCAGCAAGAAAAACTTTGAATAAATTACCAGTTATATTTGATAGAAGTGAAGGGTATATAGGTGTATTAGTAGATGATATAATACATAAAAAAACTCCTGAACCGTATAGAGTATTACCTTCAAGATCAGAATATAGATTAACATTAAGATTTGATAATGGATTTATGAGATTATTAGATAAAGCAGAAGAGATTGGAATAGTTTCAAAAGAAAAAATAGAATATCTAAAAAAATGTCGTGAAGATGTTTATTCTGAAATTAAAAGAATAAAAGATACAAAAGTTCTAATGAAAGATGCAAATGAAATTTTAGAAAAAAAAGGTTCTATTCAAAAATTAACAAAAGGTGTACAAGCAAACGAATTATTGAAATTTAAAGAAGTTTCATATGATGATTTAGCACATCTTTTAGAAATACCAGAGTATCCAGAATTTGTAAAAAATCAAATAGAAACAATGATAAAGTATGAAATATTTATTGAAAGAGAAAGAGAACAAATAGAAAGATTTAAAAAATTAGAAGCGTTATTGATACCAGAAAGTTTTAACTTTGATAATATAAAGG
>JBOFYP010000182.1:0-2545 GCA_051654725.1 Cetobacterium sp. | reverse complement strand
ATAAGGTCTAGAAACAACCCTTCCAGTAAATTCGATATGGATAGGTTTTTTAAAATTAGGAGCAGACATTAAAATAGATGATATATACTGACTGCTTCTACTTCCATCAATTTTAACATATTCTGCAGAAACTCCATTTGAAATTATCTTTATTGGTGGAAATCCTTCAGTTCCTAAATATTCAACTTTTATTCCAAGTTGAGTTAAAGAATCAACCAAATCTTTAATGGGTCTTTCATTCATTCGTTTATTACCATATAGGGTAGCAGTACCAATACCTGTAGCAAGATAAGAGCTTAAAAACCTCATTGCAGTACCAGCATTTCCAATATAAATTTCTAAGTTTTCATAAGTAGGATTTTTATTACCTTTAATCTTTAATGTTTTTTTATCAATATCTAAAGTTATTTCATTATTTAAACTTTTTAAAGCTTTTATCATATATTTTGTATCATCACTTAAAAGTATATTATTTAAAGTTACTGTCTTACCAGAAAGAGCTGAAAGAATAAGAGCTCTATTAGTAATAGATTTAGAGCCTGGAATATCAACACTAACATCAAAATTCGTAATTGGTTTTGGTTCAAAGTAATTCATAAAATTTTTCAACTCCTTATTTTTTTTCCAATTAAATTATATCAATTTTTCTAGAAAATTAATATAGAAAAAATATCTTTTTAGAATTATAAGCAAATTGACAAAAAGTTAAATAAACGGTATAATTACAGAAAAGTTAAAGAAGACTATAGCTAAAATATAGTTTGGAGGAAACATATTATGGAAATGAAAGATATTATAGAAATGGTTAACTATTTTTCACATCAAGCTAAAAAAAGAGAGCTTACAGAGAGTGAAAAAATAGAAAGACAAAAATATAGACAACTATATTTAGATCAATTTAAAGCACAGGTTAGACAAAAATTAGACAGCATTGAAATTGTTGATGAATCAAAAATGATATAGGGGGACACAGAATGAAACAACTAGTAAAAACTCTTTATAGAGAAACAGGAAAATGTATCAACCAAGAGATAGAGATATCTGGTTGGGTAAGAAAAATAAGATCACAGAAAAACTTTGGATTTATTGAGGTAAATGACGGAAGTTTCTTTAAGGGAGTACAAGTTGTATTTGATACAAATTTAGAAAACTTTGATGAAATTTCAAGATTATCAATTTCATCGTCAGTAATAGTTAAAGGAATTTTGGTTGAGTCAGAAGGAGCAGGACAAAACTTTGAAGTTAAAGCTACATCAGTAGAAATTTTCCAAAAAGCAGACTTAGAGTATCCTTTACAAAATAAAAGACATTCTTTTGAATTTTTAAGAACAATAGCTCATTTAAGACCTAGAACAAATACGTTCTCAGCTGTATTTAGAGTTAGATCAGTTTTAGCTTATGCTATTCATAAGTTTTTCCAAGAAAACGGATTTGTTTATACACACACTCCAATCATAACAGGATCAGATTGTGAAGGTGCTGGAGAGATGTTTAGAATAACAACTCTAGATTTAAATAATACTCCAAAAACAGCAGAAGGAAAAATAGATTTCTCAAAAGATTTCTTTGGAAAAGAGACTAATTTAACAGTAAGTGGACAATTAAATGGAGAAACATATTGTTCAGCTTTCAGAAATATATATACATTTGGACCAACATTTAGAGCAGAGCAATCAAATACTTCAAGACATGCTGCAGAATTTTGGATGATAGAGCCAGAAATAGCTTTCGCAGATTTAGAAGCTAATATGGATCTTGCAGAAGATATGATTAAATACATTATCAAATATGTTATGGATGAATGTCCAGAAGAGATGGAATTCTTCAATCAGTTTATAGAAAAAGGATTGTTTGATAAATTAAATAACGTATTAACAAATGATTTCGGAAAAGTAACATATACAGAAGCTGTAGATATTTTAATCAAATCAGGAAAGAAATTTGATTATAATGTTAAATGGGGAATTGACTTACAAAGTGAACATGAGAGATTCTTATCTGAAGAATATTTCAAAAGACCAGTTTTCGTAACAGATTATCCAAAAGAAATAAAATCATTCTACATGAAGCTTAATGAAGATGGGAAGACAGTAAGAGCAATGGATTTATTAGCACCAGGAATAGGTGAGATAATCGGTGGTTCTCAAAGAGAAGATAGCTTAGAAATTTTAGAAGAAAGAATGGCTGAAGTAGGGTTAAATGGAGAAGATTACGGATTCTACTTAGACTTAAGAAGATACGGAAGTTTCCCTCATTCAGGTTATGGATTAGGATTTGAAAGAATATTAATGTATGTAACTGGAATAACAAACATAAGAGACGTAGTTCCATTCCCAAGAACTCCAAACAATGCAGATTTCTAATTCGGAGAATAATAAATGATAATAAAAATATTAGTTTTTCTACTCGTGATTTCATTACTATTTTATGTAATCACATATCCTTATAATTTTAAATTAAATAGAAAGTTAGAGAGAGTTCTGAAATTTTCTGAAGTTCAAAAAATTATTGGAATGAAAACTAAATATTCTAATTTCTCAGAAGA
>JBOFYP010000181.1:0-13597 GCA_051654725.1 Cetobacterium sp. | reverse complement strand
TGAAGAAAATATTTGAGCTTAATGATATAATTTCATTGATAGCTAAATAGAAAGGAGACTTCTAACCTAACGGTATAGAAATCTCCTATCATTTAGCTATTTTTTATTTTTTGTAATCTACCAGCTGAGTAGTTACTTTAAAAGTTTTTAAAACATCAGGGTTATATCCTAAAAGAACACCTTTATCCCCTCTTATCATCGGAGTTTTAAAGAGAATAGGGCACTCATTTAAAAGTTCAATTGTATCATAAGCCATATATTGAAGATTTCTTTTTTTATATTCATTTCCATTTTTATCTAAAAGTTCTTCAACTTCATAATGCTTTAAAAATATTTCAAGCTCTTTTTTTGAAGGAGCTTTTTCTGTAAGATCAATAAATTGAACTTTTATATTTCTTTCTTTGAAAAACCGTAAAGTTTTCTTTGTTTCATTGCAATTTTTTTTACCAAAAATTTGTATTATCATAAGTTACACCTCAATATATCTCCATTTTCCTTGTTTAAATCTATAAAGGCAAGCAAAGCCTCTATAAGTTAAGTCAATAATCATAACCATCCAAGCTCCGTTTAATCCAAAGTTAAGAACATAAAGGAATAAATAAGTTAGAGGTAATCTAATAAAAAACATACCTAAAGAAGTTATCCAAAGAACAGATTTTGTGTCTCCTGCTCCTCTTAAAGCCCCACTTAAAACCATTGAAACAGCAAGAATAGGTTGTGCTATAGAAACAATTCTAAGAGCAGAACTAGCCATCGGAACAATACTCTGTTCTTTTGTAAACATAGAGATAACAAATTTAGGAAATACCATAAATATAAAACCAAAACCAGTCATAACAACCATAGCTAAAAACATATTCAGATAGCCAGCTTTTTTAGCATCTTGATATTTTTTAGCTCCAAGATGTTGACCTACAAGAGCTGTACTTGCAACAGAAAACCCTAATCCTAAATTAAATGAAAATGATTCTGCAGTTAAAGCAATTTTATGAGCAGCATACTGAAGAGTTCCAAGATTAATAACCATAGCTTCAAAAATAAGCATTCCAATCCTAAAAATACTTTGCTCCCCAGCAGATGGTAATCCAACCTTTATTAATCTTCTACATATATCTTTTTTTATTTTAAAATCTTTTTTACTTAAAGCTATACAATAGTTTTTCTTATAAATTATAAGGAAACAGAATATAACGGTAACTACTCCTCTAGATAAGGTAGTTGCTATACCAGCTCCTAAAACACCTAAATTTAAAGTAAAAATAAATATATAATTTAGTAAAATATTAGAAAAAATACTGATAGTATTATTAATCATGGGAATTTTAGATTTGTTTATAGATCTAAAACCATATGAAAAAATAATGTTAAAGCATAAGAATGGTATTCCCAAAGAAACAACTTTCAAGTAGCTTAAAGCATCTCCGATTGGCTGACTTTTACTAATTAGCTCCAAAATATTTTTACCAAAAATAACAAAAGCAAGAGTAACAATGATAGCTGCAGGCACTCCTAAAATTAAACTTTGACTCATTCCATCTTTCGCCTCAGAATAATTACGAGCTCCATATGCTCGACTGATTATAGCAGTAGTCCCCACACTAATTGCAAAAAAAATAGGAATAATTGTAAGTATTGGAGCAGTTCCAAGTCCAACAGAAGCAATTGCCTCAGGACCAAGTCTTCCAACCATAATTAAATCAAAAAATCCTAAAAGAGTTTGAACAAACATATCAATGATTGTAGGTAATGCAATTGTAAAAATTGATAAAATTTCTCTCTTGTTTTCTCTCCATAAAGACCAGAGTTGTTTCAAAATAATCCCTCCAAATTTTCATTCTAAGAGGTATTATATAGTAAAAATTTTGAAAATGATATATAAAAAAAGCTATTTTCCAATATTTCAGGAAAATAGCAAATTTGATTTAATTTAGAACGGGAATTCGTCTTCGTCAAATGATGATCCATTAAAATCATCTTTCGAAGATTGTTCAGCAACTTTTGGTGCTGAATAAGATGGAGCAGGATTAAAATCATTAGATTGAGATGAATCTCCTCTAGAATCAATAAATTCCATAGAATCAACAACTACATCATAACTAGTTCTTTTCTCACCATTCACTTCATATTTATTCATTTGAAGTTTACCATTAACAGCAACTTTTTTACCTTTTCTTAAATATTCTCCAATAAGTTCAGCTGTTTTACCAAATGCAACACAATTTATAAAGTCAGCCTCTCCTTTAGCAAAAGGTCTATCAACAGCTAAGCTAAATCTTGAATAAGCTTTTCCACTTTGACCAAATTTTAGTTCAGGATCTCTAGTTAAACGTCCAATTAATACAACCAGATTCATAAAAACCTCCTATATTTTTATTTATGTATATAAATTATAACAGAAAACTGAAAAAAATAATATTATTTTGTAAAATAATTTTTTTACCAAAGGTATTGAATGTGGTATAATAATATGAAAAATATAAATAGTATAAGATGGGAGAAAATATATGAAAAAAGCTGTTTTATTAGATGTAAGTGCTATAATGTATAGAGCTTTTTATGGTAATTTAAATTTTAGAACTAAAAATGAACCAACAGGAGCAATTTATGGTTTTATAAATACACTTTTAAGTGTGATTAAACAACTTGAACCAGATTATATAGGTGCTGCTTTTGACGTTAAAAGATCAACTTTAAAAAGAAGTCAACTTTATACAGAATATAAAGCTCAAAGATCAGCAGCACCAGAGGATTTGATTGTTCAAATTCCTAGAATAGAGGAAGTTTTAGATTGTTTTGGAATAAAGAAATTTAAAATAGATGGGTATGAAGCAGACGATGTTCTAGGTGGATTGGCAAAAGAGCTTTCTGCAAAAGGGATAGAATCATATGTTATAACTGGAGATAAAGATTTATCTCAAATTCTGGGGTCTCATGTCAATATAGCTCTTTTAGGAAAAGGAGATGGCGGAGGACTAAAAATTTTATCAACAGAAGAGGATGTAATAGAACAACTTGGAGTAAAGCCAGATATGATACCTGATTTATTTGGTCTTATAGGTGATACAAGTGATGGAATACCAGGTGTTAGAAAAATTGGAACTAAAAAAGCTGTTCCAATGTTAGAAAAATACGGAAATTTAGAAGGTATATATGAAAATATTGATTCACTTACAGAACTACCAGGTATAGGTAAATCGTTAATCAATAATTTAATAGAAGATAAAGAGTTAGCTTTCATAAGTAGAGAGTTAGCAACAATTGAATGTATAGAGCTTGGAATCGAAGCGGATGATTTGAAATATAAAAAGGATAATTTAAAACTTTTAGAGTTGTTTAAAAGTTTAGAATTTAAATCATTGATAAAAAAAATGGATTTAGAAAATCTTGCTAATTCTGAAGAAAGCGTTGTTTTAGACGTAATAAAACCTGAAATACCTGCAAGCAATTCTGGAAGTGGAATGCAATTAGGATTATTTAATTTTATCTCACCAGTAGAAACAGTAATAGAAGATGAAGATACTTTTTCTATATTGAGAGGAGAAAAAATAAGATTAAAGTTGAGTTCAAAAAAATCTGAACTAGCAATCTATTTAGGTGAAAAAGGTGTAGCAGTTTCAGTAGATAATAAAGATTACTATTTGCCTTTAGATGATTCAGAGAGTAAAACGATATTTTTAGAAATTTTAAACTCAGAAAAAAAATTTATCTCTTATGGATTTAAAAAATTCTTAAAAAATGGTTATTATGTAAAAAATGCTGAATTTGATACAATGTTAGCATATCATCTTCTAACATCTCAAACGAGAGAAGAGATTGAAGTAATGCTAAAAAATGTTTTAGAAGATGATATTCAAAAATATTCAGAGGTATTCGGAAAGTCAAAAATAGAGGATATCTCTTTAGAGGAATATGGAAAGTTTTTAACAAAAAGAACTCGTGGAATATTAACAGCTTACCCAGAGTTACTAAAAGAGTTAAAGAATAATAATTTGTATGAAGTTTTTAAAGAAACAGAGATGCCGTTAATCGAAGTTTTAGCAAGTATGGAGACAAAAGGAATAAAAATATCACCAAGTTATTTTGCTGATTATAGCTTAGAATTAGAAAATAGATTAGAGAAATTAACTGAAGAGATTTACAGAGAAGCTGATGGAGAATTTAATATAAATTCACCAAAACAGTTAGGAGAAATTTTATTTTTACAACTTAATATCCCACCAGTAAAGAAAACAAAAACAGGATTTTCTACAGATGTGGATGTTTTAGAAAAATTAGATGAGCAGGGCTATTCTATTGCTAAATATATTTTAGAGTATAGAAAATTGAATAAATTAAAATCAACATATGTTGATCCATTGCCTAAAATAATGGACTCTAATAATAGATTACATACAACATTTAATCAAACAGGAACAGCAACAGGAAGATTATCATCATCAGAACCAAATTTACAAAACATTCCAGCAAGAACAGAAGATGGAATGAAAATAAGAGCAGGATTTATAGCAGAAGATGGAATGGTACTTCTAGGTATTGACTATTCACAAATAGAGTTAAGAGTTCTAGCCGAGATATCTCAAGATGAGAATTTAATAAAAGCATACTCTCAAAACTTAGATTTACACAGTTTAACAGCCAGAAAATTGTTTGATATAGCAGAAGATAAACCTGTAGAGAGAGATCAAAGAGATGCTGCAAAAACAGTAAACTTTAGTATAATATATGGAAAAACAGCTTTTGGATTATCACAAGAACTTAAAATAACTCCAAAAGAAGCATCTGATTATATAAAAAGGTATTTTGAACAATATCCATCAGTTAAACATTTAGAAAAAGAGATTATATTATATGCTGAAGAGCATGGATATGTTGAAACATATTTTAAAAGAAAAAGAATAATAGAAGGAATCAATTCACAAAATAGAGTTATAAAAAGTGGTGCAGAGAGAATGGCTGTTAATACAGTTATTCAAGGAACTGCAGCAGAGGTTTTAAAAAAAGTCATGATAAACTTATACAATCTTTTAAAAGATAGAAATGATATTCATATGTTACTACAAGTACATGATGAACTTATATTTGAAGTAGCAAAAGATAAAGCCTTAGAGTATAAAGAGAAAATAGAAAAAATAATGAGAGAAAGCATTAAGTTTTCTAAAGTAAATTTAGAAGTAAATAGTTCTATAGGACAGAATTGGTCTGAAACTAAGTAGGAGGAAATTGTGTCGTACACTTATAAAGTTAAAAACGAGATATTGAATAAATCTCAATTAACAATTAATGAAAAATATGCCGAGGTGAGAGCACTACTTTTACTAAAGCATGCTATAAATGAAAATAACATTGAATTAAAATTAGAGAATAAAGATATAGCTGAAAGAATGTACTCAATGTTAAAAGAATTAACAAATTTAAAAATATTTATAAAGTTTTCAAAAAGTAAGAAATTTGGTGAACATAATGCTTATGTAATAACAATTCCTTCGCAGCCAGGAGTTAAAAAATTCATAGAAGAGTTAAAGAGATATACCTCGAAAAGTGAAGAAAGTAATGAAGAGATAGAAAAAGGATTTGTAAGAGGAATGTTTTTAGGGTGTGGATATATAAAATCTCCTGAAAAAGAATACGCTCTTGATTTTTTTGTAGATAATGATATGTTAGCAGATGAGCTATACAATTTTTTAATAAAGTTAGAAAAAAGAGTATACAAAACAGTCAAAAGAAATAAACCATTAGTTTATATGAGAAATGCTGAAGATATAATGGATATTATCGTATTGATTGGGTCTATGAAAGAGTTTTATAACTATGAAGAAACTACAATGATTAAGGATTTAAAAAACAAGACAATAAGAGAGATGAATTGGGAAGTAGCTAATGAAACAAAAACTTTAGATACAGCTCGAAAGCAGATTAAGATGATAAATGTAATTGGTAAAATGATGGGACTTAATAATTTAAGCCCTGTTTTAGAAGAAATTGCATTTTTAAGATTAGAAAATCCAGAAGCTTCACTACAAGAATTGGGAGAAATAATTGGGATTTCAAAGTCAGGAATTAGAAATAGATTCAGAAGATTAGAGGATACACATAATGAACTTATAGAAAAAGAAAGAGAAGCTTAAGGGGGATTGTGGGATGAAGATAATAGATGATATTTTGTTAACTAAAGAAAAATTTGAAAATATTTATGTAGCAATTGGTGCTTTTGATGGAATTCATTTAGGACATAGAGAACTTATAGATAAAGCTGTAAAAAAAGCTAAAGAAGCAGGTGGAAAATCAGCTGTCTTTACTTTTTTAAATCATCCGTTGGAGATAACAAATAATTCGAAAGCTCCTAAGTTAATTAATTCATTAGAAGAGAAAATAAATATATTAAAATCTTTAGGAATTGACTATTTAATACTTCAACCATTTACAAAAGATTTTTCTAATATGAGTCCAGAAGATTTTATTCAAAAAATCTTAAAAAATAGTTTGAATACAAAAGAAATTTATGTAGGGTTTAATTTTTCTTTTGGAAAAGGTGGAAAAGCTAATGTTGAAACTTTAAAAAGCTATGGAGAAAAATTAGGAATAATTACAAATGTAATAAATCCTATTACAATGAATGAAGAAGTAGTAAGCTCTACTCTTATAAGGAAATTGTTATCAGATGGAAAATTAAAATTAGCAAATAAGTTTTTAGGAGAGCCATTTTCAATAATAGGTGAGGTAGCTCACGGTAGAAAACTAGGAAGATTAATGGGCTTTCCTACAGCTAATTTAAAAATTTTAAATAAAGTTTATCCACCATTTGGTATATATGGAGGAAAAGTTAGAGTGGAAGGTGAAAGTTTCGTCAGAGATGCAGTTATAAATATAGGGAAAAATCCAACTTTAAAACCAGATGAAAGAAGTATAGAGGTACATATACTTGACTTTGATGAAGATATTTATGGTAAAAATATATATGTTTCATTAGTTGAATATTTAAGAGATGAGAAAAAATTCAATTCAATGGATGAATTAAAAGAAACAATAAAAAAAGATGTTCTTAATTGGAGAACTAAGGTTAGGGTAATTAAAAATGGAGATAGTATTAAAAATAGATAATTTTGAAGGTCCTTTAGATTTATTGTTACACCTTGTAGAAAAGAAAAAGATGAAAATATCAGAAATTAAGATATCTCAAATCATAGATGAATATCTTCAATTTATAGAAAAAGCACAAACGGATAATTTAGGGATAAAAGTAGAATTTTTAGAGATTGCATCAGAATTACTAGAAATAAAAGCGGTTTCTATTTTGAGTGCAAATAAAGAGGAAGAGAAAGAGAAAAATTTTAAAAGAAGATTAGAAGATTATAAAATTTTTAAAGAGGTAGCGGCAGTTATTTCAACAATTGAATGTGAGCATAATTTATCATATTCAAGAGGAGAGGGAAGAAAAATAACTAAAAATATACCTGATGAATTTGATTTAACATCATTAAAGCTTCAAGATGTATTTAATAGCTATGTAAAGTTTCTACCTAAAGATGAAGAATTTTTAGAAATTGAAATAGAAAAAAGATATTCATTGAAAGAAGAGATGGATAGAATAAAAATTATTTTATATTCTGCAGAAAAAAGTATAGTTGAAATTTTTAGAAGAGCAGAAAATAGAACTCATTTAGTTTATATATTTTTAGCAATTTTAGATTTATATAGGGATGGTATAATTTCTATCGAAGATGAAGGAAACTTAAAGCTTTTTAGGGGGGAATAGTTGGAATACAATTACAAGATATATACTCCAGAAGAGTATGCAATCAGTATGGCGAAAATAGCTTTAGATAGACTTTTAGAAACTACATTAAAAGAAAACGTTCTCAATATAAAAGTAATAGATATTTCTTGTGGATCAGGAAATTTACTTTTAGCAATTTTAGAAGAGTTATTAAAAACTTCGAAAGAAGTTTTTGGAGAGTATAGGTATAGTGAGAAATGGTTAACTGGATTTGATTCAGATGAAAAAGCTTTAGAAATATTAAGGAAAAGAGCTTCTGCTCTTTTTTTTAAATATAAAGTAGATGGAAAACTTCATTTAAAAAATTGTGATTCTTTATATGAAGAGATAGAAGATAGGTATGATATAGTAATTGGAAATCCACCATATTTAGGTGAAAAAAATCATAAAGAAATTTTTCATACAATAAAAGAAACAGATTTTGGTAAAAAGTATTATAAACCTAAGATGGATTATTTTTATTTCTTTATTCAAAAAGGAATGGATATATTAAAAGAAAATGGAGTATTAGCTTATTTAACTACAAACTATTGGTTGAAAGCTGATAGTGCTGAGATTTTAAGAGAAAAATTAAAGCTAGAAGGTGAGTTTTTTAGAATTGAAAACTATAACTATTCAATTTTTAAAAATGCTATTGGACAGCATAATGTTCTTTTTTATTGGCAAAAAAATAAAAATGAAAGCCTTATTTCTATTAAAGATGATGATTTAGAATATACTCTTAATCAATCAGAGATATTTGCGAAAGAGCATAATAATATAGCTTTAATACCACCATTTTGCAAAGAAAGTATCGGTAAAATAAGATTAAAAAGTAACTATATATTAGGTGACTTAGTAAAGGTGAACCAAGGTATAGTTAGTGGAGCAGATAAAGTTTTTGTATTTGATGAGTATAAGGAAGAGTTTAAAAAATATTTAAGACCTTTTTATAAAAATAAAGATATTGGAAAATACAGTGTTTCACAGCTACCACCATTTTGGATAATCTATTTAAATGGAAAATCAGAAATAGATGAAAAATTAATGGATTATTTATTAGAACATAAGACAAAACTCTCTTTAAGAAGAGAAGCAGTTCAAAATAGAATTAATTGGTGGGAATTACAATGGGCTAGGGATGAAGAGATATTTTTGAAGCCTAAAATAGTTGTACGCCAACGTTGTAAAACTAATAACTTTGGATATACAGAGAAAGAATTTTATAGTAGTGCTGATGTTTATTATTTAACAGCAAAAGCTGAAGAAACAAGTCTTTTATATATTTTAGGATATCTTAATTCACGAATATTTTTCTATTGGTTTAACTATATAGGTAAAAAGAAAGGTAAAAATTTAGAATTTTATTCAACACCTTTAAAAGAGTGTCCGATTTATTATCCAACTCAATCTGAAGAGAGAGAGTATATAGTAAATTTGGTTAAGAAACAACTAGAAAATTATAGTGATGAGATTCAGAATGAGATTGATGAGTATTTTAGTAAAATAATGGGAATAAATATAGTAGAGGAGGAGCTTGATTAAGCTCCTCCTCTTTTTATAATCTATTAGATTGATTTAATATCGTTTGCAATGAATTGTGCTTTAGCACCAAAGATTGCTTGAACTCCGTTTTGTCCAACTTTTAGAACTCCAGAAGCTCCTAATCTTTTTAACTCAGCATCATTAACAATTGAAGAATCTTTTACTTCAAGTCTTAATCTTGTGATACAAGCATCAACTGAAATTACGTTTTCTTTTCCACCAAGAGCAGCTAAAACTAGAGTAGCTAATTCGCTTCCTTCAGCTTTAGGAAGATTATCTTCAGCAGTTGCCTCTTCTCTACCAGGAGTCATAAGGTTCATTTTTCTGATGAAGAATCTGAATCCAAAGTAGTATATAACAGAGAATCCTAATCCAACTACGATAACCATTAGCCAGTTAGTTTGGAATCCTTCAGTACCAGGTAAAACACCGAACATAATATAGTCGATAACTCCACCAGAGAATGTCATACCAATTCTAACTTTGAATATATTCATTAACATAAATGATAATCCAGCAAATAAACAGTGAACTCCATAAAGGATTGGAGCAACGAATAGGAACGAGAACTCTAAAGGTTCAGTTATTCCAGTTAAGAATGAAGTAAGAGCAGCAGAGAATAAAATTCCAGCAGCAAGCTTCTTATTTTCAGATTTAGCTTCATGATACATAGCAAGAGCAGCAGCAGGTAATCCAAACATCATGAATGGGAATTTACCAGTCATAAACTTTGCAGCTCCAGAGTAAGTAGCAGAATCAAATGATTTAACTCCATCTTTAAACATTGCAAACCAAATTGCTTGGTCACCAGTAACTATTTGTCCAGCAGCATTAGTATATTCACCAAATTGGAACCAGAATGGTGAGTAGAAGATATGGTGTAATCCGAATGGGATTAACGCTCTTTCTGTTATACCAAATAATAAAGTAGAAAGATTTGTATTAGTTTCATTAGCTAAGTAAGAAAGTTGTCCAAGACCAGCTTGAACTGGTTGCCAGATGTAAGGCATTGCTAAACCTACTAAGAAAGCAAGAACAGCAGTCATTATAGGAACAAGTCTTTTACCAGCAAAGAATCCTAAGAAAGCAGGTAATTCTGTTTTATAGAACTTCTTGTAACATACAGCAGCTATAATACCAGCGATTAAACCACCAAATACTCCAGTTTGAAGTGTAGGAATTCCTAATACTTCAGCAAATGCTGGATTTCCAGCAGCAACACCGTCAGCAGCATTTGTTAATGATCCCATAGTAGTATTCATTATTAAAAGTGCAACAATAGCAGCAAGTGCAGCGATTCCGTCTCCACCAACAAGACCGATAGCAGCTCCAACTGCAAATAAAAGTGGTAAGTTACCAAAAATAACTCCTCCAGCTTGTTCCATTAAAGGTATTCCAAGTTTGTTTCCAGCAGCAAGAAATATACCAGCAGCAGGTAAAATTGCAACTGGAGTCATTAATGCTTTACCGATTTTTTGAACTTCAGCAAATAATTTCATAAACCCCTCCATAATTAATATATAGTCTTAAAAAATAGTTTCTTCATAAAGAGAATACATTTTATTTTAAAAAAAGTCAAGAAAATTATCGAAATAAATGAGCCTTTTTTTTACGCATAAATTGTGTTATAATTTAACAAAACAATTTAAAAGTGGGTGAAAAATTTTTATGGATAATGAAAAAAACGAAAAATATATTGTTATTGAACCTTTTTTCAAAAAAGAGAAAAAATTAAAAGACATAGAAAAAGAAACAAGAATATCCTATGCAACATTGAAAAGATGGGTTAGTCAATATAGAACTGCTGGAGAAAAAGGATTATCTAAAAAAACAAGAGCAGATAAAGATACTTTTAAAAAAATAAATGAAGATACCTTAAATAAATTAAAACTACTATATAAAGAGTATCATAATTTACCAGTAACAAAGATATATGAAAAAGCAAAAAAAACTATTCTTTCATATAATAGTATGATAAGTTATCCAACTTTTTTTAGAATAATAAATAATTTAGATGAAAATATAAAACAAAATTCAATAGGTTCGTTGAAAAAAGAAAGAATATATGAGTATGGGATAGTTCAAAAGGCTATACCTCTTCCATTTTTTCATAACAAAAATAAAATTTTTTATTTAACTATTTTTTATAATAAACAAAATTATAAGATGATAAATTTTTTGTTTGAAGAGAAGAAAAGAGATTTGAAAAAATTATTTAATTTTATAAGAGAAAGTATTATAATAGAGGGAGCTTATCCTAAAAATCTCTCTTTAGATAATAATATAGAAGGTTGTTCTAAAACTTTATTCAGAAAAATATATTTTGAAACAAAAATAAATCTATTAGAAGAGGAATTAGATTCGAATATAATAGGTCTTTTGAAATATTTAGATACAGATATATTAAAAGAATTTAAAGGTAAAAAACCTAAAAAATTAAACAGTGTAGATGTATTTATAAGAAAATATCTTTTTATTGAAAAAGATGAAGCTGAAGAGTTAGCTTTTGAAGAGTTAAAAAAACTTCAGTACTTTTTTAGTAAATATAAAAGAAAAGTTTATAATTCTGGAATAAGAGTAAAAAACAATATATATAATACACCTTTATTAAAAGAATATGAAGGTAAAATAATAGATGTTTTTTATAGTGAATTTAGAAAAGAGTTTGTAGATTTATATTTTAAAGAGACGTTTATAGATTATGCTAAATTAATAAAAGAGTACTAGGAGAAAATGATGTTGAAGAATTTTTTAAAAGGAATTGTGATTGGAATTGCAAATGTGTTGCCAGGTGTTTCTGGAGGAACTTTAGCAGTAGTATTAAATATTTATGATAAACTAACTGAATCAGTGGGTAATTTCTTAACTGCTCCAATGGAGAAAAAAATAGAATATGCTAAATTTTTATCTCAGATTGGTGCTGGAGCAGCAATAGGGATAGTGGCATTTGCTGGAATTATATCTAGAGTATATGAAGCATATCCAAAAGGAACGACGATAGGATTTTTATTTTTAATAGTTCCATCAATTCCAGTTATTCTAAAAGGTGAGAAATTTTTAAAGAAAGAAAGTTTAATAGCATTTTTCAGTGGAGTAGTATTTACAACTATTTTTATGGTTTTAACAAAAATAATTTCAGGTGAAGAGATTGTTAGAACAGCTGAGATGGCGTTCACAGCAGGTTATGGTATGAAACTGTTCTTCTGTGGCTTAATAGCAGCAGGGGCTATGGTAATACCAGGAATTTCTGGGTCATTATTGCTAATAGTGTTAGGTGAATATTACAATATATTGAGCTATATAAAAGGATTTAATATATTACCACTAATATTCTTTTCAGCAGGAACAGGAATTGGTCTTGTTTTAGTATCAAAAGCAATAAATATTCTTTTAAATAGATACAGAAGTTATACACTTAATTTTATAGTTGGTATAATAGTGGCATCATTATTTGAAATTGTTCAAACGTTATTAGTATAAAAAAATTCCCTCAATAGTATAACTATCGAGGGAATTTTTTTTATAAATTTTTTAAAGCTTCAATAGCAGAATCGTATTTAGGCTCTTCAGTAATCTCTTTTAAATATTCTGTATAAGCAATTTTTCCATCTTTATCAATTATTATAACAGCTCTAGAAGTTAAAGCTAACTCTTTTATAAATAATCCATAATTATGAGAAAACTCTCTATGCTTATAATCAGATGTAGTAATAGCATTTTTTATATCTTTTGCACCACAGAATCTACCTAAAGCAAAAGGTAAATCCATTGAAACAGTTAAAATAACAACGTTTTCAAATTTAGCAGCTTCTTTATTAAATCTAATAGTTTGTAATTCACAAACAGAAGTATCAACAGACGGCATAGCTGAAATTACAACTGTTTTACCTTTTAAATCAGATAAAGAAAGTGGTGATAAATCAGTTTTACTAACTATAAAGTCAGGAGCAACATCTCCAACTAAAAGTTCTTTTCCAATTAAAGTTAACGGACTTCCTGCAAATGTAACAGCATTTTTTCTTTCCATAAAATAAACCTCCTAGAATTCTTCTGAATTAATTATACTTTTTCTGTATACAAAATGCAAGATAAATTATAAAAATTTACAAGCACTAAAATATCTATACAAAATAGTATAATATTTTCCTTAAATTTAAAATAAATTTGACATTTACCTTAGGGCATAGGTTATAATTATTTATGAAAATAAAAAAATTATGGAGGTTATTATGAAATTTAAATCATTTTTAATAACAGAGGAAAATGGAAATTTTAATAGAGATATAGTAGAAAAAGAGA
>JBOFYP010000180.1:0-4787 GCA_051654725.1 Cetobacterium sp. | reverse complement strand
CAAAGTCATGTAAGTCATCAATAGTTAGAATGTAATCAACTTCAAAGACATTTTCTAGGAGTGAAGAGATTTCATAATTTTTAATAATCTTAACAACCTCTATAAAAGAGAAATTTTTAAGATGTTCAACTAGTAAAGACCCATAGATTTGATCAAATGTATCATCAACTATAACAATACGTTTGTATTTATTTTCATTAACTACAGAATTAGAAGAGTGATTTTTTAAAATAGTAGATAGATATAGAATATCTTCAAAATAAAATTTATAAAAATCATTATCAACTATTTTAGCTATCTTTTTTAATTCAATTTTCTGAATATCAGTCAGATTATAAATCTCTTTATTCTCATAAAAATCGTACTCACATTTCAATTTCCCAACTCTAAGAGTATTTGAAATTCTCATCACAGTTTGAAGATTATTAGAGATATCTAATCCAAAATTTTTTTTAATTTCATTCATAAAAATAGAAGTATCTTTATCTGGATTTTCATAATTTTTAGGATCTAGTGAAAATAGAGTTTCAAGAATAGAATCTAGTTCATATAATTTCAGATGTTCTAAACCACTCATTTTTAAAAAACAGAGGGTTTTATCATAAAATTTGTGATTTTTAATTTTTATAGGTGTAAAATAATCTTTTTCAAAAATTATTTTATCTTCTCTAGACCAGTTAATAAGTATTCTAGACACTATTCTATAAAAATCTTCTGGAACTAAATTTATAGAGATACTATTACATAGATTAAGTAAAAATTTTTTAATTTCATCCACTTTTTGCTTATTGAAATACTGATCTATTAGTTCAGAGAAAAGTTGATGGTTCATGCTCTGATTTATCAAATACTTGCTCAAGTGAATAGAGAAAAGATTTCTAATTAAAACCTCATCTCCATCTAAAAAGATTCCTTTTCCAGAAATACTCTCAATTGTCAGATTTTTATAGTTAAGATATTGTTTTATATCAATTAAATCATAGTTAAGAGTTCTTCTTGTAGTTCTTATTTTGTCTGTATTATTATTTAAATTTATTGTATTTTCAAAAAAAAGTTGCAGTAAAAGATACTCTTTTCTTTCGGCAACAGAGAGAGGAGCAAATTTTAGAATTTCTTTTATTTTATCTATACAGCATGATTTTAAAAAGAAAAGGTTATCTTTTTTTTCAATACCATCAATGCTATAGCTCTCTAGAAAATCATTTATAGTTTTTATATTGTTCTCAATAGAACGTCGCTTTATATTTAAAATCTTTTCTAAATCAGAGTAACTGAACTTGTTTAGAGAGAAAAATAAACTCAATATGTAGAGGGATTTTTTGTTTAGGAACATTTTTTGTATCCTTTCTAAGAATATTATATTAAATATATTTTACCTTAAAATTTTCATATATACAAACAAAAAAAGTTGAGAGTACAATTATTGTACTCTCAACTTGTATATTAATAAGTTCAGTGAGCTAATTACTTTCTGATTTTATCTAATTCTCTTTCAGTTACGAACATTGAGTGGTTGTTAGATTTGATATGTAATCCATCTTTTACTCTCTCTAATTGGATGATTACTTTTCTATCTGTATTTTCAATGATTCCGTTTCTCTCTAAATCTCCAACAGAAGTTGTTTTACCCATTCTAGTCATAGCTTTGAAGATATCTACTTTTTTAACTTGGAAGCTAAGGTTAGGTATTTTAGATTCAAATTTAATTTGAGTTCCTTTTTCATAAGCTCTTATCTTTGTAACTGTTCCGTTTACAACACCAGCAAATGCACTTAAACTTAAAGTAGCTGCTAATATGATCATTTTTAATTTTCTCATTATAAAATCCTCCTAAAAATATATATATTAATTATATTATATAGTAAAATAACAGAATTTTCAATTAGAAATTAATTACATTTTAGGATGTAATTAATTTCAAAATATGACACATTTCAAAATATAAAAAAAAAAAAGAAAAATTGAACGGTTTAAATAGAAAAGGAAACATGATAAAATTTTTTTGTGGTCAAGAAGAAATATTTTTTGACACGTTGGAAATAAATATAACTTTTACAATTGTTTATATAGTTGAGGGGGGAAAAACTATGGATACAAGAGATGTAATGTTAGCAAAAAGTGGGGATAGTGAAGCAATCGAAAAGGTATTCTTAAGATATAAAAATGATATTTTAAGAAACAGTAGAAACCTTTATATCAAAGGTGGAGACGTGGACGATTTATTACAAGAGGGGTATATAGGTCTGATAAAAGCAATAAAATCATTTGATGATAGTAGAGAGGTATGTTTTAGTACTTTTGCAAATCTGTGTATAAAAAGACAGATTATAACGGCTGTAAAGTCGTCGAATTCAAATAAAAACTTAAAATTAAATACATCTATAATAGGGGATAAAGATATTAATTTAGAGGATTTAGCACAGTATTCAAAACCATCTCTAAACTATCATTCACCTGAAGATATACTATTGGGAAAAGAGTTAGTTAATATGTTAGGGGACTTTTTAAATAACAATTTGACACCATTAGAAAAAAAGGTATTTTATTATCTGTGTAAACAGTATAAATATAATGAGATTGCAGAGCTGTTGAATGAGCCATCTAAAAAGATAGATAACGCTATTCAAAGAGTTAAAAAGAAAATTTTAACTTATTTATCAGAATATAGCAAAAAATAAAATTCGGTATAAGTAATAGGATGAAAGGTTAACTTTCATCCTATTTTTAGTATATATAATTAGAAGTAATACTTAGCTCCTAAACTAGCAAGGAAGATTGGGTCTTCGCTAACAATTGGAGAATCAGTAATCTCATTAGAGAACTTTTCTACTCCAACAATACCTACAAATGATAATTTTTGATTATATTTGTATTCAGCAGTTAAAACAGTTCCATATGAGAATGCTGTTTCAGCTTTGTAAGTATCAACTAATTTATCAGAATTATTTTCATTAACTTCATCAGAAGTAACACCGAAGTAGTAATCAGCATAATCTCCAGAGAATCCTTTAACATATATTGTTGGAACTAAAACTAACTTATCAGTTACAGAATATGGTTTGAATGCACTTAACTTAGCTTCAGAACCCTCTTCTCCAAATTGAACAGTAGCACCAGTTCTAATACCAGCAATTCCTGTGTTAAGGTCAGCTCTTAATCCAACCATAGCCATGAAATCTCTATCTTCGATATTTTGATATCCATCTCCCATATCTTCTGCTTTAACAGGGAATCCAGCCATAGGATCAAGATATACTGATAAAGATAGGTCTTCTCCTTTAAAGAAGTTATATCCAGCTGTAACTCCTTTAATGTAGAAGTTGTTGTAGTTGATATCTAGTAGTGGTAAAGGGTAACCTTTATTTTCTGCTCCTTCATAAACACTGTTAGAAACACCAGCACCAAGTCCAACACCAAATTTGTTTTCTGCCATAGCCATAGTAGATAAAGATAGAGCTAAAAGGCTAAAAAAAACTTTTTTCATAATAATTTTCCTCCTGAAATATATAAATTATAGTTATTGAATTATATCATAAATCGAAATCTATTCATATAGAATGAATTATTTTACAAAACTGAGATTGAATAATTCTTAATAAAAGGATATTTTGATAAATTACTTAAATTTTCAAAAGTTATTATACAGTTCACACTTTTATCTGATAAACATTTATTTAATTCATTTATTTTTATGAAATTTAAAATTTTTATGTTCTCTTTTATCAAAAATTTGTTTTTAATAATTGGAAATAAAAATGTAGGAATATTATCAAAAACAACAATAGCAGTCTTTACTTTATGCATATTTTTTTCATAAGAACTCCAAATATATAAAAATATTATATTTGAAAATTGTACATTTTTATACATCTTTCTAAAAGTAAAAAATAAATCAACACAATTTAGTCGATCTTTTTCAGGTAGATTAAAATTTAAAAAATTCAAATCACAAACAGGTAATGGATTATTATTCAGACTAACAATATGAAGTTTATTTACAAGCCTCTCTAAAAAATTATCTTTTTGTATTATAAATGATAACTCTTTAAAAACTAAAGACTTAATAACATTGATTTCTTTCGATAGGGGAAGAATATTTTGTTTGAAAATTCCATTGCAAAATTTTAAAACTAAAATAAAAAGATTTAAATATTTTACTAAAATATCTCCAATAAAAGATTTTTGCAAAAAATTATAGCAAGATTTCAGCTTAGATGTTTGAATGATATTTTTGAATTTATGCTTAAATGTATCAAAAGGTAGAGAATGAATTGCAATTTCATCTGGATTAGCTAAATTTCCGTAAATAACAAAAAAAGCTTTTAAGATATTTTTATTTTGTGAAAAGAAATCAAAATTATATTCAAGAATGAATTTATCAATATCAGAATTTAATTTAATGTGAAATTGATTGGAAAAAAAATCAGTATAGTTATTTGTAATTAAATTTGGCAAATCATCAAATTCAACAAAAATTTTGTAAAGATATGAAAAACTAGCCATTTTTAAATTATATTCTGAACCAGACAAAGTTATACCCTTAGCATTAGAACTATTTATATTCAATTTGTAACTTTCCAAATGTCCTTTTACCAAAAGTAAATCATTACTCAAAACCCGTCGAGAAACTCCAAGTATATTAGAAAGATTATTCAAATTAATATATCGATCTCTTAAAAGAAGTACAATTATATAAAAAACCCTATTATCACGAGTAAAACATTGATTTTGTTTTAGTTGTTCTAGTATAGATTCATCTTTAGATATATATTCAATCATATTAGTTG
>JBOFYP010000179.1:0-1202 GCA_051654725.1 Cetobacterium sp. | reverse complement strand
TTTGCTTATATATATCTTTTGTTACCTCTTTTTTTAATCCTAAAATTAGCTTTGCATCTTCACTTGCTTCCATTACATACCAAACTTCACTTTTTCCAAACTCTTTTTCTACTCTCAATGCATACTCATCACTTGGATGTACTTGTACAGATAGCTTGTCATTTATATCTAAATACTTTATTAATAGTGGAAACTTTTCTCCATATTTTTGTACAATCTCATCACCTACTAAAGTTTTTCCATGTTTTTTGAATAACTCTTCTAAACTTTGACCAATATATTTTCCTGACTCTACATATGACATTCCAGCTTCATGACAACTTACTTCCCAAGACTCTCCATATAACTCATCTTTTGGAAGTTCGAATCCTAAAGTTGTTTCAAATCCTCTTCCACCCCATATTTTTTCTACTAAGTTTTTTCTAAATTTTAACAGTTCCACAATTCCTCCCCATAAGATTTTTATATTTTTTCCCTTCATTTTATTGTATATCTATTTAGAGTAAAAGTAAATAAAAAAGAGGTGAAGTTCACCCCTTTTTTCTATTATAAAGAATTGATATTGATTGATTTAATATTAAGTGTTCTTCCATCTTCAGATTTCGGAATTACTATCTCTCCACTTTTTATTTTCTGAATTATCTCATCTTTTCCAGGAACATTTTGATCAAACCCTATTATTGACCAGTTATTATCCACTTTTGGATTTAACTCTCCATTTAAATTCTCTCTAACATATTTTACGATTAAATCTCTAATTCTTCCAGCATCTTGTAATGATTCGTAAGAATCATAATATTTATCCTCAGCAGTAGCTAAACCTAAATTCATAAGAGTTCCAAATCTATAGTTATTTACAGCTACTTTATATTTTTTAGTCTTATCAACTGGTTCACCATTTATTGTAGCATCTACAACTCTCTCTCCAGCTGGTTTTGATATATCAACTTTATAGCTTACACCATCAAACATATCATAGTTATAAGCTCTTACCTTTGGATTGAATGATATAGTTACATCTCCTGGCTCTGTTTGGTTGTAATAAGCCATAGACCATTCCATATATTTTAAAAGATTTTCACCAGTCATATTTACACCCATCAATGTATTTGTATACTTATAGATAAATGCAACATCTTTCTTTTTGAAATCTCCAGCTTTTAAGTTAGAACCAAAATTAAATACTGCTGCAGCTGATACAT
>JBOFYP010000178.1:0-1001 GCA_051654725.1 Cetobacterium sp. | reverse complement strand
ATGTAGCATATGAAGTAGTTGGAAATTATTTATATTCTGAAACAGGAAATATTTATTTAAAAGGTGAAAAAGGTTTTACATCACCAACACCATCACAATTAGTAGATAAGTTGAATGGAGAGTATTTAGAAAATAATTTGAAATCAGAAACGTATACAAGTTATGAATTAGGTTTTAAAGATTACTTATTTACAAGTTTTATAAGTGGTGCAATATATTTAACAGAAACAGACGATGAAATAGCAACAGAAAATTTAGAGAAAATGGATTTCAAAAATTATAATATAGGAAAAACAAGAAGATATGGATTAGAATTAAATGCAGAACAGTATTTTGGTAATTTAACATTGAGAGAAGGGTATTCACTAGTTAAATCTGAGATATTAAAAGACCAAAATAGCTCAATAAAAGGTAATGATATTGCAAATGTTCCAATGAATAAATTGAATGTAGCTTTAGATTATAAAATAACACCTAAGTTAAATACTATTTTAAATACAGTTTATTCTTCTGGTTACTATTTAGACAATGAAAATTCAACTGGAAAGCAAAATGCAAACATAGTATCAAATTTAACAATTAATTATAGACCAGTGGAAAACTTAAGATTATATACTGGAATTAATAATTTATTCAATGAAAAATATTATACATCAATAAGTACAGATGGAAAAGAGTTTAACCCAGCAGCAGAAAGAAGTTTATATGCTGGATTTAAATATAATTTCTAAAAAGGAGAGTTAATATGAGAAGTAAAATATCATTGATATTAATTCTAACAATAGTTATAGTGGGCATAGCTTCTTTAAGTTTAGGAAGCGTTCCTATAACTATCAAACAATTATTTTCAATAAATGATGCACCAGATTATATAAAGATAATAATTTATGATATAAGGTTACCAAGAATAGTTATGGCAATATTGATAGGAATGATGCTATCTTCAAGTGGAGTAGTGGTTCAAGCTGTATTTCAAAATCCGTTAGCAGACCCTTATATTA
>JBOFYP010000177.1:0-20049 GCA_051654725.1 Cetobacterium sp. | reverse complement strand
TGAACTTAACAATATCTCTAATTTTATCAGATAGAATAGAAACTACTGTTACTAGAGCAAAAGAGCTTAGAAAGTTTGCTGAGAGAATGATAACTCTTGGTAAAAAAGGAACTCTTGCTCATAGAAGACAAGCATTCGCATTCTTAAGAAGCGAAGAGGCTGTTGCAAAAATATTTAACGATTTAGCTCCAAAATATGCGGAGAGAAACGGTGGATACACAAGAATCATGAGAACTTCTGTAAGAAGAGGAGATTCTGCTGAGATGGCTATAATCGAGTTAGTATAATTCTAACTTGCTAAAGAAGAACTACTATGTAGTTCTTCTTTTTTTTATTTCACTAAAAGAAATAAAAAGTAGATACTATAAAAATAAACAAAATAAAAAAAATGTACTATTTTTTAATAATTGATTTATAAAAAGTTTTTTTCTTCATAAAACAAACAAAATGTATTGCAAATAGCATAAAATTAAGGTATAATAGTTATATAAAGTGCCTAGGGGGACTTATTATACTTTTTATATTCGGAGGGTTAAGATGTTAAAAGGAACAGTAAAGTGGTTCAATAAAGAAAAAGGATTTGGTTTTTTAACTTGTGAAGAGGGGAACGATTATTTCGTACATTTTACAGGGATTGTTGGGGAAGGATTTAAATCTTTAGAAGAAGGACAAAATGTATCTTTCGCAGTAGAAGAAGGAGAAAAAGGACCTTTAGCTAAAGAAGTAACAGCAGCTTAATAATAAAACCATGAGTGAAATTTAAATTTCACTCTTTTTTTTTATAAAAAAATCAGAAAATATGTTAAAATATAATATATTATATTTTAAGGAGATTTAAATGATATTAGGATTAACTGGTGGCATAGGAAGTGGAAAATCTACAGTTAGTAAAATATTTTTATCTATGGGATTAAAAGTTTTAGATGCAGATATTATTGCAAAAAATATTTTAAATAGTGATGAAGTAAAGTTAGAACTTGAAAACAAAATAGGAAAAGAATTTATTTCACCTATAGATGGTAGTATAGATCGAAAACTATTGAAGAGAAAGGTATTTAATAACCCTGAAAAATTAAAAATTTTAAACGAAATAGTACATCCGAAAGTTTTAAGTATTTATAAAAAGTCTTATGAAGAAAATATATTAAAAGATGAAATAATAATATTTGATGTACCATTACTTTTTGAAGTAGGTTTAGATAAATATTGTAATAAAATTATTGTAGTTGATATTGATTCTAATCTTCAACATGAGAGAATTAAATCTAGAGATAAAATAGATGAAGCATTAATAAAAAAAATAATATCAACACAAATTTCTAGAGAACAAAGAAATTCTAAAGCTGATATTATTATAGAAAATAATGGTACAATTGATGAATTAGAAATAAAAGTAAAAAAAATAATAGAAGATATAGAGAGAGGTAAAAAATGAAAATAGTTGCTCCAGCGGGAAGTATTGATAGATTTCATGCAGCAGTAAAAGCAGGTGCTGATGAAATATATATGGGATTAAAAGGATTTGGTGCAAGAAGAAATGCAGTAAATTTAACACTTGAAGAATATAAAGAAGCTTTAGATTATGCACATGAAAGAGGAGTTAAAGTATTTTTAACTTTAAATACTATAATGATGGATGTTGAAATTGAAGCAATTTCGATTAATTTAAAAGAACTTTATAAGCATGGATTAGATGCTGTAATAGTTCAAGATTTTGGTTTAGCTAAATTTATAAAACAAAATTATCCAGGTTTAGAGTTACATGGAAGTACTCAAATGACAGTAGCTAATCATATTGAAGCAAATTATTTAAAATCTATAGGATTTGAAAGAGTTGTATTGCCTAGAGAGTTATCTTTTGAAGAGATTAAAAGTATAAGAGAGAAAACAGATATAGAATTAGAGATATTTGT
This sequence comes from Cetobacterium sp., assembly GCA_051654725.1. GTDB lineage: Bacteria > Fusobacteriota > Fusobacteriia > Fusobacteriales > Fusobacteriaceae > Cetobacterium_A. Next base: position 18,136 of record JBOFYP010000177.1, on the reverse strand, counting down.
TTCGGGAGCTTTATGCATCTCTTATTCAGGAAATTGCTATATGAGTAGTTTTATTGGTGGACGTAGTGGAAATAGAGGTATGTGTGCTCAGCCATGTAGAAAAAAATATACATCAAATGGAGAGGAAGAAGGATATTTTCTAAGCCCAAAAGATCAACTTTATGGTTATGATGAAATTCAAAAATTGAAAGAGATTGGAATAGATAGTATAAAACTAGAAGGAAGAATGAAAGAACCTAACTATGTTTTCCAAACAGTTAATTATTATAAAGAGTTAATAAATGGAAATAATGTAGAGGAAAAAAGTTCAGAAATATTTAATAGAGGTTACAGTACTGGTTATTTTTATAAAGAAAGACCTGAAATATTAAATAAAGAGTTTGCTAGTCATTTAGGTAAAAATTTAGGAGAATTAAAAGGAAATCAATTAAAATTAAAAGAAAAAGTTATTCTAGGAGACGGAATTACATTTTTATCGAGTTCTTATGAAAAATTAGGTGGAATGTATGTAAATAAAATTGATACAAGATTTGAGAGAGGAAATAAAACAGCTAATCCAGGTCAAACTATGGTTTTAAAAGATTTACCAGAAGGAACAAAATACGTTTATAAAAACTTTTCAAAAGAGATTAGTGATTTAATAGAACAAAAATTAAAAGTTACAGATAAAAAACATCTAATAGAATTCGAATTTAGAGGTAAATTAGGAGAGAAAGCTAGAGTAAAAGTATCAACATTAAATAATAGACTAGAACTTATATTAGCTGAATTAGAATCTGATAATTTAATAGAAGAGGCTAAAAATAAAGGAACGACAGAAGAAGTTATAGCTGAAAAAATATTAGAAATAGGGGATACCACTTTTAAAGGAATAGTAAAAAATATAGATATAGATGAAAATATATTTTTACCAATTTCAACAATAAAACAGTTGAAAAGAGATGTTGTAAAAGAATTACTTCCAAAATTAATTTTAAGTTATAGAAGAGATTATGACGAAGAGATTATTAAATTACCAAGAGTAGAAATAGTTGAAAAAAAATCTATTTTATCAGCAATTGTTTCAACAGATATTCAAAAAGAAGTATTAAAAAGTTTTGGAATTGAAAAAATATATGATAAAGGTTATGATGTAGCAAGAGAAGGTATTTTAGATAAAATTGATTTAAAAAATAAACTAGCAACAAATTTATATCAAGCATTAGATAATAAAAATGATAAAATTACATTAGGTTGGAATTTAAACATATCTAATAGGTATGCATTTGATCACTACTCAGAGATTGAAAATATAGAAACAATTATAGTTTCTCCTGAAATCAGTTATAGAAGATTAGAAGAGATAGGAGAAACAAAAATAAAAAAAGCGATATTAGCTTATGGAAGACCTAGAGCAATGTACACCGAATTATCTTTAGGTGGAAAAAAACAAAAAACGATAGAAAATGAACAAGGGGATAAATTTACAATAATAGAAAATAGTTTAGGAAACAGTGAAATATATTTAGAAAAGCCTTTAAATATATTAGAAGATAAAAAATATCTAGAAAGCATTGGAATCTCTGAATTAATTTTAGAATTTACAACAGAAACAGACGAAGAGATAAAAGATATCCTAGAAGGTAAAGGAGAATATAAAACTTACAATTATGAGAGAGGGGTGTTTTAATTGAATAAAAAGTTAGTTAGAAATCTAGCAACAGTATTCGGGTTAGGAGATATGCCAGTAGCTCCAGGAACATTTGGTACATTGGGTGGAATACCTATTTATATAGGATTAGTTTTACTTAAAAGTATTTTTCCAAATAATATGATATATAACTCTTTTTACTTTATGTTTTTAATGACTTTTTTTGCAATATCAGTTTACATATGTGATATAGCAGAAAGGGAGATTTTCAAAGAAAAAGATCCACAAAAAGTTGTTATAGATGAAGTTTTAGGTTTTTTGACAACACTATTTTTAATAAATCCAGTTGGAGTATTTCAAACTATTATGGCAATAATAATAGGATTTGTAATATTTAGATTTTTTGATATAACTAAAATAGGTCCAATTTATAAGTCACAATTCTTTGGAAATGGAGTAGGAGTTGTATTGGATGATTTTCTTGCAGGAGTAATAGGAAACTTTTTAATGGTTTGCATATGGACAATATTTTTTTAAGAGGTAGATAAAATGAGATGTGCTTTACTAATGGTAGGAACAGAGTTATTGAATGGAGCAACATTAGATACAAATAGTATATTTATAGCTGAAGAGCTAAATAAATTTGGAATAAAAATTGATTACAAAATAACTTCAGGAGATTCATTAGAAAATATAATAGAATCATTAAAATTTTTGAAAGAAAAAAGTGAGTTAGTTATAATTTCTGGTGGATTAGGAGCAACTGATGATGATTTAACAAAATCAGCGATTAGCAAATTTTTAAATAAAAAACTTCTTGTTGATGAAGCAGAATTAATAGAGCTAAAAAATAAATTTAAAAAATTAAATATACAATACTTGAAAAAAAATGAAAAAGAAGTTGAAAAACCAGAAGGTGCAATTTCTATAAAAAATGATGTTGGAATGGCACCTGCATTTTTTATTGATGGAATAGCTGCTTTTCCAGGAGTTCCAAAAGAGTTGTATAATATGTTGCCAAAATTTTTAAAATATTATACAGAAAAATTTTGTAAAAAAATAGATCCAATATATATAAAAGATATAATTGTTTCAGGAATTCCAGAATCTATACTTGAAGAAAAAATAAAGCATTTATTTATTGAACCTAATATAGAATATGAATTTTTAGTAAAAGATTATGGTATAATAGTAAGGATGCAAGCATTATTAACATTAAAAAACACAGTAGAAAAAATTAAGGAAAAGATATATAATAGTATAGGTAGTTATATTTTGTATGAAGACAATGAAAAAATAGAAGAAAAAATTTATTCTATTTTAAAAAATAAAAAATACAGTTTATCAGTTGCAGAATCTTGTACAGGTGGATTACTATCTTCAACATTTGTTGGAGTATCAGGAATATCAGAATTTTTTAAAGAAGGAATTATAACTTATAGCAATGAATCAAAAATTGAAAGATTAAATATTAGTAAAGATATAATAGAAAGATATGGAGCTGTAAGTAAAGAGGTAGCAGAGAGTATGGTTACTGGACTTAACACAGATATTGGAATTTCAACAACTGGAATCGCAGGTCCTGAAGGTGGCAGTGAAAATAAACCAGTTGGTCTTGTTTATATAGGAATTAAAGCTAGCGGGAGGATAACAAGCTTTAAATTCAATTTTACAGGGGATAGAGAGAAAATAAGAAAACAAGCATCTCTCCATAGTCTATTTGAACTATATAAAATATTAGAGGAGGATGAGCAAAAAAGTGAGTATAGGAGAGAGAATTAAAAAAAGTAGAAATGAAAAAGGATTATCATTGAGAGAGTTAGCAACTATGGTTGAGTTATCAGCTAGTTTTTTATCACAAATAGAACAGGGAAAAGCATCACCTTCTATTGAAAATTTAAAAAAAATAGCAAATTCTTTAGATGTAAGAGTTAGTTATTTAATTGAAGATGAAGAAATCAAGAAAAATTCAGATTTAATCAGAGCAAAAGAAAGAAAATTCGTTGAAAGTATAGATTCTAATACTACAATTTCTTTATTAACATCATCAAATATAGAAAAAAGTATGGAACCAATACTTTATGAAATAGGTCCTGGTGGAGAGAGTGGAAGAAGCTATTATACTCATCCAGGTGAAGAGTTTATATTTATCTTAGAAGGAAGTATAGATATATATATAGAGGAAGCTATTCATAATTTGCATGAAGGAGATAGTTTCTATTTCAAATCTAGCCAAAAGCATAGATTTAAAAATAATACAGACAGAAGAGCAAAAGCTCTTTGGGTGGTAAATCCACCAACATTTTAATTATGGAGGAAATAATGAATATAGAAGTAAAAATATTGAATTCTACAAGATTAACAAAATTGTTAATCGCAGCAAGTAGATGGTTATCAAAATATTCAGATGTTTTAAATGATTTGAATGTTTATCCAGTTCCTGATGGAGATACTGGAACAAATATGTCAATGACGTTACAAGCAGTTGAAAATGAGTTAATAAAATTAAATCATGAACCAGATATGGAAGAGTTAGCAGATATAGTTTCTGAAGCTATTCTTTTGGGAGCTAGAGGAAACTCAGGAACTATATTATCTCAAATTATTCAAGGATTTTTAGATGGTGTAAGAACAAAAGAGGAAGTTTCAGTTGAAGATGTGAAATTAGCTTTTAAACTTGCTAAAGAAAAAGCTTATAAAGCTGTAAGCGAACCTGTAGAAGGAACAATGTTAACAGTAATAAGAAGAGTAGCTGAAGAAGCAGAAAAATATAAAGGTGCTTCAGATGATTTTATACCATTCTTAGTATACTTAAAAGAGGCAGCAGCAGATGCTGTTCAAGAAACACCTAATCAATTACCTAAGCTTAAAGAAGCGGGAGTGGTTGATGCAGGAGGACAGGGTATATTTTATATTTTAGAAGGATTTGAAAAGTCTATAACAGATCCTGATATGTTACTTGATTTAGAAAGAATAGTTCAATCACAAGCTAAAAGAAAAGATATAATGGAGCATTCAACTTCTCATGTTTTTGAAGATATAAAATTCAAATATTGTACAGAATTTGTGATAGAAGCTGGAAATTTTGATATAGACGATTATAAATTAAAAATTATAAATTATGGTGATTCAGTAGTTTGTGCTCAAACTTCAAAGAAAACAAAAACACATATTCATACAAACAATCCAGGATTAGTATTAGAGATAGCTGGAAAATTAGGAAATCTATCAAATATAAAAATCGATAATATGGAAATTCAGCATAAAAATATGCTTTTAACAGAAGCTGAAAATCATAGATCAGATAAAAGTGGAAAAATATTAGTTCAAAATGAAAATAGTAAACCTATAGCTTATTTTGCAGTTGTTGATAATTTAGAATTAGGAAATCTATTTTTAAATAATGGTGCTACAGCAGTTTTAATAGGTGGACAAACACAAAATCCAAGCGTAGCAGATATTGAAGAGGGAATTAATAAAATAAAGGCAGATAAGATAGTATTGTTACCTAACAATAAAAATATAATAGGTTCTGCAAAATTAGCTGCTGAAAGATCATCTAAGGAAGTTATAGTTTTAGAAACTAAAACTATGTTAGAAGGTGAATATGTTGTTAAAAATAAAGATTTTGGAATGGATGAAATCTTGAAACAATTACCGTTAAACACTTCAGTAGAGATAACAAGAGCTGTTAGAGATACAAAAGTGGATGAAATAGTTATTTTAGAAGGTGACTATATAGCATTGGTTAACGGAAAAATTAAATCAAAAGCAAAAACTTTAGAAGATTTAGTACAAAATATTTATAAAGAATATGTAAACAGTGAAACTTTAAATATTTTTGCATGTATCGGAAAAGGTTCTACAGAAAAAGCAAATAATGTTTTAAAAGAGATAAAAACAACAGTAAAATATTCTGATCTAGTTGTAGGGCAAGAAAACTACCCTTACTACATATATATTACGAATAGAAACCCTGAGTTGCCTGAAATAGCGATTGTAACAGATTCTACGTCAGATTTAACAGCTGAAATGATAAAGGGGCTAGATGTTGATATTATACCACTAAAAATCAAATTGGCTGGGGACACATATTATAGAGATGGTGTAGATATATCTAAAGGTGAATTCTGGAAGCAACTTTTAAAAGAGGGGGTTGTTCCAAAAACATCTCAGCCATCTCCAGCAGAATTTAAAGAACTTTACGAGAAGTTATTGGCAAAAGGATATAAGAAAATAATCTCAATACATATTTCAAGTAAATTAAGTGGGACACAACAAGCAGCTAGAGTAGCTAGAGGAATGTTAAATAAAGAAAATGAAATAGCGATTGTGGATTCGAAAGTAGTAACATTTGCATTAGCTCATATAGTAATAGAAGCAGCTAAAATGGTAAAAGAGAAAAAATCATTTGATGAGATAATAGAGTGGATTGATGAAACAAAAACTAAAATGAAAGTTTACTTTGTTGTAAAAGAATTAGGATATTTAGAAAAAGGTGGAAGAATAGGAAGAGCTTCATCAGTGATTGGAGGCTTCTTAAATATAAAACCTGTTTTAAAATTAGAAAATGGTGAAGTTTGTATAGAGACTAAAGCACTTGGTGAAAGAGGAGCTTTAGCTTATATGGAAAAAATATTAAAGAATGAAAAAAGTTCAATAATAATGTATACTGGTTGGGGTGGAACTCGTAATGAGTTAGAAGCAGCTGATCAATTAAGAAGTATAGCTGAAAAAACTAAGAAATTAGATTACAGAGCTAGAATGGAGATAGGAGCAACAATATCTTCTCATACAGGACCTGTGTATGGAATGGGAATTTTAAACAAAATAAGATAGAAAAAATAGCTAGATTTTTAATCTAGCTATTTTAATAATAACAATCTTTATTTAATAAGTAAAATAAGAACCTATATAAAAAGTTTTAAAAGGATTGACTCTATATAAAAAAGAAAATATAATAAAGAAAAAACCGTGGGAGGAAAAAATGGCAATATTGGTTTGTGGTGGAGCTGGCTACATAGGAAGTCATGCTGTAAGAGCTTTATTAGAGGCAAAAAGAGAAGTAATTGTATTAGATAATATGCAAACAGGTCATGTTGAAGCTGTACCTGAAAATGTGAAATTAGCTTTAGGAGATTTGAGAGATGTTGAATTTTTAAAAAGAGTTTTCAAAGAAAATAAAATAGAGGGTGTTATTCAGTTTGCAGCAGATTCATTAGTAGGAGAAAGTATGACAAATCCTGCAAAATATTTTGACAATAATGTTGTTGGAACTATGAATTTATTAAACGCAATGAAAGAGTTTGAAGTTAAAAATATTGTATTCTCTTCAACTGCAGCAACTTACGGAGAACCTAAAAATATACCAATTTTAGAAACAGATGAAACATTACCAACAAATCCTTATGGGGAAAGTAAGTTAATGGTTGAAAAATTATTAAAATGGTATGATTATGCTTATGGTATAAAATACACAGCACTTAGATATTTTAATGTAGCAGGAGCTTATTTAACAGGAGAAATTGGAGAAGATCATAGTCCAGAAACACATTTAATTCCAATTATCTTACAAGTAGCTTTAGGAAAAAGAGAAAAAATTGGAATATATGGTGACGACTACCCAACAGAAGATGGAACTTGTATTAGAGACTATGTTCATGTAATGGATTTAGTTGATGCTCATATATTAGCGTTAGATAGATTGAAAAATGGTGGAGAAAGTACTGTTTACAATTTAGGAAATGGAGAGGGATTCTCTGTAAAGCAAGTTATTGAAGTAGCAAGAAAAGTAACAAAACATGAGATTCCAGCTGAAGTTTCACCTAGAAGAGCAGGAGACCCTGCAAAGTTAGTTGCAAGTTCAGAAAAAGCAATGAAAGAATTAAAATGGAAGCCTAAATATGCTTCACTAGATTCTATAATAGAAACAGCATGGAAATGGCATAAAGAAAACCCAGATGGTTATAACGATTAAAAAATTAGGCAGATATCTGCCTAATTTTTATTTAAAGGAGAAGTATGAAAATATATAAGTTTGAAGAGATAGATTCTACAAATAAATTTTTAAAAGAAAAAAAAGATATTTCAGAAGGAGATGTAGTTATTGCCAAAGTTCAAACTGCAGGTCGAGGTCGAAGAGGAAATAAATGGAGCTCAACAGAAGGAGCAGCACTATTTTCTTTTGTTTTAAAACATGATTTTGAAATAAAAGATGATGAGTATATGAAGCTACCTTTATTAGTTGGATATTCTCTTTTATATTCTTTAAAAAAAATAGAAAGTTTAGATTACAAATTTAAATGGACTAATGATTTATTTTTAGATGAAAAAAAAATAAGTGGTATATTAGTAGAAAAAATAGATGATAACTATATAATAGGAATAGGTTTAAATTTGAATAATTTAGATTTAGAAGAATCAAAAAATATAGGTATTTCACTAAAACAAAAAACAGGTAAAACTTATGATATAGATAATGTTGTTAAACTTATTTTAGATGAATTTTTTGAAAATTTTAAAAAATTTAAGAATAATGAATGGAATGAAATTCTAAAGGAAATTAACAAGGTAAACTATTTATATGGAAAAAGAATCATAGTTAAAAGTTTTGATAAAGAGGAAAATGGTATAGCAGGTGATATATTAGAAGATGGTACTTTAGAAGTTTTTATAGGCGATAAAGTTAAAAAATTTAATATTGGTTCAATACATATAGCTAAAAAATAATATTTGGAGGAGTGTCACTATGAAATTAAAAAGAATAATGGACGAAAAAAATGCAGATGCTATTTTAATTACAAATTTATTAAATGTAAGATATTTTACAGGTTTTACAGGAACAACAGGTACAGCATTAGTAATAGGAGATCATAAATTTTTTATAACTGATTTCAGATATGTGGCTCAAGGAAAAAAAGAGGTAGAAAAAAATGAATTTCAATTAATTTGTGAAAATATATCTGTTTTAAAAAAAGTAGCAGAATTATTAAAAGAGTATGAAGTGAAAAGTATATGTATTGAAAATCAAAGTGTAACTTTAGATCAATTTAAACTATTTAAAACAATATTTCCAGAGTTAAAATATATAGATTTAAATGATCAATTTTTAAAAGAGAGAGAGATAAAATCAGAAGAAGAGATAGCTATTATAAAAAAATCAATTGAAATAGCAGAAGAAGCTTTAAAAAGAACAGTTCCTAAAATTAAAATAGGAATGATTGAAAGAGAAGTAGCAGCAGAATTAGAATATCAAATGAGAAAATTAGGAGCATCAAAAACATCATTTGATATTATAGTAGCTTCAAATGAAAGATCAGCACTACCTCACGGTGTTGCAAGTGAAAAAATAATAGAAGAGGGATTTCTAACAATAGATTATGGATGTTTCTATAATGGGTATGCATCAGATATAACAAGAACATTCTATGTTGGAGATAATCCAACAGAAAAGCATTCTGAAATCTATGAAGTAGTAAAAAAGGCAAATGAAATGGCTATTCAAAATGTAAAAGAAGGAATTACAGTTCATGAATTAGATTCAATAGCAAGAGAATTTATAGTAGAAAAAGGATATGGAGAATATTTTGGGCATGGTTTAGGACACGGAATAGGTTTACAAATTCATGAGTATCCTGGAGTTTCATTTAAAGCAGAAAATAAAGTTTTAAAATCAGGAATGATAATAACAATAGAACCTGGAATATATATACCCGAATTTGGAGGGGTAAGAATAGAAGATGATATCTTAGTAAAAAAAGATTCATTTGAAATATTAACTTCTTTAAATAAAAACTTTGAAAAAATAAATTAAAATTTAGAATGATAAATTGACAAACAATATATATATTATTTATAAAATATATATATAATAAATCTTTTTAATTTATTTGAAAATATGTTATTGTTTATGTAAAGATAGAAATTTTATTAATCATTTTATTACCAAATGAAAATAAATTGTTAATACGGAGGGGAATATGGGCACGGAATTAAAAAATAATAAGATTGAAAAAAAGAGTTTTGTAGACAGATTTTTAAATGTAGTTGAAAAAGGTGGAAATGCATTACCACATCCAGCTACACTATTTGGGATATTAGCTATATTAGTTATAATAATATCAGGAATTGGTGGAATGCTTGGCTGGTCAGTTGATTTTGTAGGAATCAATAGAAAAACAATGAAAACAGAAGAGATGGTAATTGTAACTAAATCTTTAATGACGAAAGAGGGAATAAATTATATATTTAATACGATGGTTACTAACTTTACAGGATTTGCTCCTTTAGGAACAGTTTTAGTTGCAATATTCGGAATAGGAATAGCAGAAAGATCAGGATTGATGGCAGCAATATTAAAAAAAGTTGCATTATCAACACCTAAGAAATTAGTTACTATGATGGTTGTATTTTTAGGAATAATGTCAAATGTAGCATCTGATGCAGGTTATGTTGTACTACCTCCATTAGCAGCTTTAATTTTCTTATCTTTTGGAAGACATCCTATAGCTGGATTAGCGGCAGCTTTTGCAGGAGTTTCTGGAGGATTCTCAGCCAACTTATTAATAGGAACAATAGATCCTCTTTTAGGTGGTATTTCAACAGAAGCAGCAAGAATATTAGATCCAACATATGAAGTTTTACCAACAGCAAACTGGTACTTTATGATGGCTTCAACATTTGTAATAACATTACTAGGAACATTGATAAACGATAAAATAGTAGAGCCTAGATTAGGAAAATATACAGGTGAAGATTCAAATGATTTCCAAGAAGTAACATCTGCAGAGAAAAAAGCTTTAAAATCAGCAGGAATAGCAACTGGTATAATGTTAATTTTATTAGTACCAATCTATTTAGCTTTAGGAAAAAATTTCTTAGGAAATGGATTAGTACCAGTTATTGTTTTATTCTTTGCATTACCAGGTTTAGCTTATGGTAAATCAATAGGAACAATAAAAAATGATAGTGATGTAATGGGTATGTTAGCAAAATCAATGCAAGGGATGTCAGGATATATAGTTTTAGTATTCTTTGCAGCTCAATTCATAGCATATTTTGGATATACAAATTTAGGAACGATTTTAGCAGTAAAAGGTGCAGATTTTTTACAAAGTACAGGAATTGGTGGAATACCACTAGTTATTGGATTCATAGTTATTGTTGGATTCTTAAATCTATTTATGGGATCAGCGTCAGCAAAATGGGCGATTTTAGCACCAGTATTTGTACCGATGCTTATGAGAATAGGATATACACCAGAATTTACACAGTTAGCTTATAGAATAGGAGATTCAACAACAAATATAATCTCTCCTTTAATGTCATATTTTGCAATGATAATTGTATTTATGCAAAAATATGATAAAAAAGCATCGTTAGGAACACTTGTATCAGTAATGCTTCCTTATTCAATGGTATTTTTAGTAGGATGGTCAATATTCTTAGCAATATGGATGTTAACTGGAGCTCCAATAGGACCAGGGGCTTCAATACTACTACCAGGTTTTTAATAAAGATATTCTTTTCTTGACAAATCACAGGTTATACTATACTATAAGGGTATAGAAAATGACCAGACCAAATATAATAAAAAAAATAGGAGATATCTCCTATTTTTTTTATTTTGAACAACATTTTTTATATTTTTTTCCTGATCCGCAAGGACAGTTATCATTTCTACCAATTTTATTAACAGTTCTAGGAGGTTGATTTTCTCCAAAAATCTCTATATAAGAGTTTCCTTTTAAAGTCCAAAGAGGTAATAATTTAGACATTCTAGTTGTTAAAGTTATGAAAATATCTTCCTCATTTGAGTTTTTAAATGTAATTCTAGTTTTAGTATCTTCAAAAATATCATTAATAGATACATTGTTTTTTATTCTATCAATAGTTGTTGTAATTTCAAAACCGATTTGAGGTCCTTCTAATTGATAATTCATGAATAAAGTTATTAAGTCAGCAACTTCTTGAGTTTTTTCAATAAAGAAGTAATTCCAATAGTTCTTATACTCATCATTTGTTAAAACTTTATAATCTAAATTTTCATATTTTAAACTTTCATGTAAAATATCCACTGGTTCTGAAACAGAATCAGCAACAAGATATATCATACCACTACCAGAATCTTCTAGTTTTGATATAAATACATTAAGTATCCATCTAGAATCTATAAAACTATGTATTTTTTGAAGTGAAATCTCATTAAATGTAGGAGTTAGCAATTCTAACAACTTTTGTTCATCAATAACACCATAGAATCTTACCATTCCTAAAATAAGCATCTCAAGCTCTTGATTATTATTTATTAAACTTTGATTTTCCTCTTTTTGAGATAAAACATTTATAGTTTCTATAAACCAACTAGAAATAGTATAGTGGTTATTATTTTTTTCTTTTATAGGATTTTTAGATATAAATCCAAAACTTTGTAAAGGTAATAAAAACTCTTCAAATTCAAAGAAATCCTCTTCATTAACAATTAAATTTTCGTTATCAAGTTCACAAAGATAAGTTAATGTATCTTTAGAAAATATTTCTAAAAAATTTATAGAATTATTTTGATAAACCTCAAGAATTTGTTCGATAATTTTTCCTTTAACAGTACTTTTAGCAATTTTTGTATTAAATTTAGCTAAAATTTTGAAAAGATCATCTTTAAGCAAGCTATTTAAAGATTCTATTAAAAATTTGTCTTCCACGTTGTCCTCCAAGCATTTTTTAATACTATTATATCATAAAAATACAAAAATACAAAAATGTATAGAAATTAGAACTTTGTAAATAAAAAAGAGATCAATGAATGATCTCTAATGTGTGAATTAATCAGCTGAAGAAATACAAGAAACAGGACAAGAACCTGCACAAGCACCACAATCAATACATTGATCTTCATCAATTCTTCTTTTTCCACCTTCAACCTCAGATATACAACTAACTGGACAAACAGCCTCGCAAGTTCCACATCCGATACATAAATCTTCATTAATTCTATGAGCCATGATAACCTCCTAAAAAATATTAAGTCTGAATATACAAGTTGAATGTACACTCAACAAAAAGTATACCATTTCACTATTTGAAACGCAACTTTTTTATAATATATTTTACTTAAAAAGTATAAATTTTCTTTTTTTTTTTCAAAAACTAATATATAATGAAAAAAATAAACTAGGAGGAAAAAATATGAAAATATTTGTAATATCTGATATTCATGGTTCAAGTTATTTTTTAAAAAAAGCTTTAGAAGCTTTTCATAAAGAAAAAGCAGATCAAATATTAATTTTAGGAGATGAATTATATCATGGTCCAAGAAATCCATTGCCAATAGATTATAATCCTAAAGAAGTTGTAGAAATTTTAAATAAGTATAAAGAAAAAATAATTGCTGTTAGAGGTAATTGCGACAGTGAAGTAGATCAAATGTTATTAGAATATCCAATTATGAGTGATTATTCAATAATATTTTTAAATGGAAAAAAAATATTTGCAACTCATGGCCATATTTATAATGAAGATAAAATGCCAAATTTATCTGCTGGAAATATATTGATTTATGGTCATACCCACCTACCCTTAGCTCATAAAAAAGATAAAATTTATATATTAAATCCAGGATCAATAACTTTACCAAAAGGTGGAAATGAAAATAGTTACGGAATATTTGAAGAAGATATGTTTTATATAAAAAATTTAGATGGAGAAATTATAACAAAATTAGAATTAAAATAAGAGTATATTGACATAAAGTTATGTCAATATACTCTCGTTTTTATTTTATACTATATTTTAAAACATCTGTAAAATAGTCTACGTAATTAACAGTAATACCTATTTTTAAGAAATCAGGTAATCTATCGAAATCTTTTTTATTATCTTTTGGAAGAATTAATTCAAAAATTCCAACTCTTCTTGCAGCGATAGTTTTTTCTCTAACTCCACCGATAGGTAAAACTTTACCAGTTAAAGTAAGTTCACCAGTCATTGCAATTCCTTTTCTAATTGGAATATTGTTAGCTAAAGAATAAAGTGCTAAAGCCATAGTAATACCTGCAGAAGGGCCATCTTTAGGAGTAGCTCCTTCAGGAACGTGTAAATGAATTCTATTTTTATCAAAGTACTCTTTAATTTCAGTTGAATAGCTAGAATCTTTAAAGATAAGAGACCTTACATATGAGTAAGCAATCTCTGCAGATTCTTTCATTACGTCACCTAATTGTCCAGTTAATTTTAATCCACTATCTTTATTACTAATACTAGTAGCTTCAATATAAAGTGTAGCTCCTCCAAGAGATGTCCAAGCTAAACCAAGAGTAACTCCAGGGATTTCTTTTTCATATAACTCTTCAGTTGTGAAAATAGGAGCACCTAAATAAGATTCAACATTAGATTCACTTATTCTAACTTTATCTGTATTTCCTTCAGCAATTTTTAGATTCACTTTTCTCATGATTTTTCTAATACATTTATCTAAAGTTCTCACACCAGCTTCTCTAGCATATTTATCAATTATAAATTTCAAAGCATTTTTACTAATACTTATTTCTTTTGCATCTAAAGAGTGAGCTTTTAATTGTTGAGGAATTAAATATTTTTGAGCAATTTGAAGTTTTTCTTCAAGAATATAACCAGAAAGATGTATAACTTCCATTCTATCTAGTAGAGGTCTTGGAATTGTATCTAATTGATTAGCTGTTGTAACAAATAAAATTTTTGATAAATCATATCTAATATCTAAATAATGATCCAAGAAATCTTTATTTTGCTCAGGATCTAAAACTTCTAATAAAGCTGAAGCAGGGTCACCTCTAAAACTATTTCCAATTTTATCAATTTCGTCTATCATAATAACAGGATTTGAACTTTGAACAAGTTTTAAAGATTGAATTATTTTACCAGGCATAGCACCAATATAAGTTCTTCTATGTCCCTTTATTTCAGCTTCATCAACCATACCGCCAACAGAGAAACGATAGAATTTTCTATTTAAAGCTTCTGCAATAGATTTACCAATAGAAGTTTTTCCAACTCCTGGAGGACCAACTAAACATAAAATAGAGCCATTTACATTTCCAGTTTTTATAACAGTACTTACAAATTCTAAAATACTATTTTTAATATCTTCTAAACCATAATGATCTCTATCTAAAATAGTTTTAGATTTTTTAATATCTAATCTATCTTTAGAAAAAACACCCCAAGGCAATTCGACAATAGATTCGATGTAAGTTCTAGCAACATGATATTCAGGAGAACTTTGATCTAAAAGAGAAAGTTTTTCAAGTTGTTCATTTACAATTTTTTCAGCTTCGCTTGAAAGGTGTATATGATTTATTTTATCTACTATTTTATCAATAACAGCAGATTTTTCATCTTTTTCCAATCCTAATTCTTGCTTTATTAGTTTTAATTGTTCCCTTAAAAAATATTCTTTTTGCTGTTTACTAACTTTATCATCAATTTGTCTAGAAATTTTAGCTTGAAGTTGAGATATCTCAAGTTCTTTTTTTAACATTGTTAAAAGTTTTTGTGAACGTTCATTAATGTTAAATTCTTCTAAAAGCTCTTGTAAATCTTTAGCTTCAGCTTTTAACATTGATGAAACAAAATCTATAAATATGCTAGGGTGATCATATGAGGCTTGAGAAACTAGAAGCTTCAGCTCTTCTTTTAAAATAGGATTAACTTCAAAAATTTCTTTTAAAGCAGTCATTATAGCTAGCATGTAAGCTTTTAATTCTATTGAAGAATCATTTGATTCTTTATTATATTTAACTTTCCAACAAATTTTAGAGTTTCCATTAACAACCTTTTTTCTTTTAAAACGGTCTATACCAAAAACAATGGCTTGAACAGAATCTTGAGAAATAGAGGTAACTTTATTTATTTTAACAACAGTTCCAACATCATATAAGTTAGAATCAAAATAATCATTGTCATTTATATCTTTAACAAATACAAGTCCAATAAAACCATTGTAATTTTCTTCAGCATCTTTTATAGCTTTTAAAAACTCTTCACCAGTAAAAGCGATTGGAGTTAAAATATTTGGAAAAATAGGTCTTATAACAAGTGGAAGAATTGGGATATCTTCAGGCAATAAATCTCTTATGTTTATAAGATCTGTAGAGTTGTTGTTTGGACACATATACGAAACGCCTCCTTTAATTTGTAATATATTATTAATAAATTACATCCAAACTGATAGATTTCCTTTTATAAATTCAAAATAAAAATCTTAAAATTTATTTTCAAAGGAAGATTAGTAAAAAAATAGTAAATTCTTATAAAATAGTTATTGAAAAAATGGAGGGCAATATGAATTCTAGAAAAAAAATATGTGTTATGGATATTGGATCTAACTCAATAAGAATGGTAATTTATGAAATAACACAAAACAAAGCTTTTATTCCAATTGAAGATATAAAAGAAACAATAAGACTTGGAGAGGGAATAAATGAAAAAAAAGAATTAAAACAAGAGAAAATAGATTTAGCATTAAAAACAATACAATTATTTAAAAAAGTTTGTTTAAGAAATAATGTAGATGAAATAGTTGCTTTTGGCACTGCAGCTTTAAGAATTTCAACAAATGGTGAAAAACTAGTAAAAGATATATTAAAAACAACAGGAATAGATGTAATAATATTCAAAGGAGAAGATGAAGCTTATTTTTCTTTTGAAGGTGCAATAAATACTTTGGATATAAAAGAAGGAGTAGTTATAGATTTAGGTGGTTCAAGTTTAGAGATAGTTCATTTTAAAAATAGAGAAGCTATTAACAGAATCAGTTTGAATTTTGGTGCTGTAACTTTATCAGAGATAGTTAATTTAAAAGGAAAATTAGCAAAAAAAGATGAAATTATTTTAAAAGAATTCATAAGAGAACAACTTAAAAATATAGAATGGAAAGATAATTTGAAAGGATTATCTCTTATTGGCGTTGGTGGAACAGTTAGAAATATAGGTGGAATTCATCTATATATGAAAAGTTATCCTCTAGAGTTATTACATAACTATAAAGTTGATATTAAGGGAGTAGAAGAAGTTATAAATAGTTTAAAAGAGCTAAATTATAAAGAAAAACAAGAGATACAGGGATTATCTAAAGCAAGAGCAGATGTATTTATAGGAGCTGCTATAGCTGTAGAAGAGATTTTAACATATTTTGATTTAAAAGATTTAATAATAAGTAGTTATGGTATTAGAGAAGGTGTTCTTTACGAAAGATTAAGTGAATGTGGTAAGATTGTAGAAAAACCATTTGAAGATGGTTTTAAAGATATAATTGAGATTTTAAATATAAATTATTTTAAAAAAGAAAAACAGCATAAAATATTTAAAAAAATTTATCATTGCTTAGATAAAGAATATAATTTTAAAAATAAAAATGAAAAAATAATAAAAATGATAACTTATTTATATGATATTGGAAAAATAATTAATTATACAAACTATTCATTGCATTCAGCATATATGATATTAAATTTTGGAATAAAAGGAGTTGAACAAAAAGAACTAGTAGCAGCAGCACTTATTGTTGCAAGAGGAAATAAAAAGTATAAAGGGTTAGAAAAATATAAAGATTTATTTAGAGAAGAAGAGATAGAAGAGTTGATGATGTTTTCAAAAATATTGAATATTTCAAATATTTTTTATGATAATTTATTATTAGAAGAGGATGATTTTGAAATTGAAATTAATGAAGATGAAATTATCTTCTATATTAAAGAAAGAACAGATGAAGATTTAAAATTGATAGATTTGTTTATATCTGAGAAAAAATTTGTAAATACTTTTGATAGAAGTTTAAAATATCAAGTAAATAAAAAGCAACAATAGAGACTACTTTAATAGTAAGTAAAAGGAGTGACGAAAAATGGGATATACTCAAAAAAATTTTTATAATAGAGAACTGAGTTGGATTGAATTTAATAAAAGAGTGTTATCCGAAGCACACTGCAGGGAAAATCCAATTTTAGAAAAATTAAAATTTTTAGCAATAGTAAGTTCAAATTTTGACGAATTTTTTAAAGTTAGAGTGGCGGGATTAAAAGCTCAAAATGAATCAAAGTTAGAAATTAGAGATATTTCAGGTTTTCTTCCAAATGAGCAACTTGATTTAATAAGGGCAGAAGTTAGGTCTGTTATAGAAAAACAAAATGAACTGTATAAAATTATTATAAAAGACTTAAAAGAAAAAAATAAAATTGTTATAAAAAACTATAAAGAATTATTACAGAAAGAATTAAATTATGTAGAAAAGTATTATCTAGAGACTATTTTTCCATTGCTGACTCCAATGGCAATTGATACATTTAGACCATTTCCACATTTAAATAGTGGAACAATTAACATGATTTTAAATGTAAAAGAAAAAAATGGAATATCTTTTGCAATTGTAGAGATACCGAAAGTGATTGAGAGATTAATCAAATTACCAGAAGGAAATAATTTTATTTTATTAGAAGAGATTATAAAAAATAACGTAAAGAAATTATTTAATGG